>NZ_CAJPMA010000083.1 GCF_905371695.1 uncultured Campylobacter sp.
TTTTTATAAATTTTTAATAATCTGCATTAAGCAAATCTTATGGAGAGCGAAAATTTAATCGCGCTTTTAGACGCTTTAAATTTTAAAAAACGCGCGAAGCGGCGCGGCAACTAGACAAAGTAAATAGAGCAAAAATTTTTAAACGGCGACGTCGGCGAGTTCTTAAACCGCGCGACGAAGCAAAGCCTCCCGCTAAAACTCTTCAAACGCGCTTTTAGGTAGCGTCATCTTCGTCTTATACGGCTTTTTCTCCATCGAAATTTGCGCCGCGCTACGCTTATTAGGGTCTCTGTGCGGCGCCTGAACGGCTAGAACCGATCTTTCAAGCGCGATAAAATTCTCTAAAACTACCGCCAAAGAGCGGAAGAATTGCGACTTTTCATGCTCTTTTAGCATTTGGCAAAACTCGTCCGCAAAGCCGTTGATAACGTTAACGAACAACTGCTCGCTTAAAGGTACGTCCTCATTAGTCGCGCCGCTTTTTATCTCATCGCGCAAAAACGTAGCCATTAAATAAAATATAAACCCTACGTAATCCTCGCTATTTTTGCAGGCGTCGGCGTCCCTGCGATAAGGGCTTTTCTTCAAAATTTCAATCGTTCTTACGCGCGCGACCCCCTCGTCGCGCCCCTCTTCGTAAAAGCTAGCGGTAAGCGGTACGTTAGCGTAACTATAATCAAAAAGCACGTTATTTTGCTCCCTCGCAAACGTCGCGAAATCAAAGGCGTCAAGCTCGCTAAACGCCCGTGCGACGGCTTCGTTTAGCGGATTTTCGGCAAGCTCGGCTAACTGCGTTCGCCAAATTTTAAATCTTTTATCGTCTTCGCTGAAAAAAAACGGCGCAGCTAAAAATTCGTAATAAAACGAGCGAGCGCGTAAAATATCCTCGTTGCTACTCATAAAATTTTCCCTCGTTTTGCGCCGCAATCTGAGCTCTTATCATAGTTTTAGCTTTGCAATCCGCGCAGCAATAAAGCGTCTTTATTTTCTCCGGCTGACCTGCGAATTTAGGCGCCATTAAAGAAGCAATCTTTTCGACGGCCTTTTTAGTCGCAAACTCTTTTCCACACTCGACGCATTTAAACAGCTCGTCGCGCGCGAGTTCTTTATACTCGAAAAACTCCGGCGCGAGCGCGATCTTGCCGCGCGTAAATTTTATCGTATCCTTCTCTGCGCAGCTTAGCTCGCAGTATCCGCACGCGGTACAAACGCTCGGGTTAAATTTGATCGAATTATCCTTTTTATCGGCGATTAAGGCGCTAACGTTGCAAGCGCCCACGCAGCTAAGGCAAAGCGTACAGGTATCGCGGTTTATCGACACTTCGCCGTATTCGATCGCTCCGTCGGCGAAAACTACGCCTAAATTTTCGCTACCTACCAGTTTTTGCAAGCGTTTAGCGAAAATTTCGCGCTTAGGCAAGGCGTATTCGCTAACTTCAAACGCGCTTCCTTCTATAAATTTCGCCCTTGATAGCGCGCTTTTTAGCTCGTCTTGGTTTTTAGCGACCAGCACGGCGGGCGCGCAGAATTTCGCCTCGTAAATTTGATTTAGCAAATCAACCGCGGCGGCGGTAGCTTTAACTCGCTTAGGCGCGTAGAGCACGACGTTCGCGCCGGTTTCTTGAAGCAAGGTCAGCAAATGAACGTGGCTTAAAACGCCGTAAGCTTCTATATAAAACGGCAACACGCCCGCGGGCAGGCTTAAATTTAGCCCTTCAAAGTCCGAAATTTTAGGCATAACGAGCGCTATTTTGCCGCGGTAAATTTTAGCCGTCTGCGCGAAAGCGTCGCGAGGCATCGGCGAATAATCAAGCGCGCCGCTAGGACACACGCTCACGCATTCGCCGCAGTTGATACAGTCTACGTGAGAGAAAACCAGATGCTTCGTAGCGTCCTCTTTTAGTATCGCCACGGTCGGACAGGCGTCGGCGCATTTACCGCAAATTTCGTGTCTGCGCTCGTGATATTGACAGATCGACGAGTCGTAGTGGGTTAGGCTTTTGTAATCGTAGCTAGGCGTATGCGAGTTTAAAAAATCTAAAATTTGAGCGTCCGCTTTGCCCGCGATCTCGATACAGCCGCTTTGTTTTAGCATATAATCGCGCGCGTTTTCAACCAAGAAAAAGTCGCAGTCAAGCTCGAATTCGTCGTTTTCGCGCAAGATTATAGCCGTTAGCTCGCCCACGGCTCCGTAGACGAATTTTATCTCAAAATGCGAAAATTCTACGACTTTATATCCTTGCTCTTTTAGCTCTTTCGCTAGCTCGCCGCGCCCGCCGTTGCTTACGATTATTACGTTTTTGCTGACCTTTTTTTGATAATCGACGTCCCTTGCCAAATCAAAACAAGTCGCGCGCGCCTCGTAAAGCGCCAGCGCGCCTTTGGCCTTTTCTAACGCGCTATCTTCGCTATTTCGCAAGTAAAAATTTATTTCGGGCGCTACGACGTCCGCATCAAGCAGCGCGGAATTTGCGACTAAGTACCGCTCGCTCGCGTCGGCGTTCGTTACGACCTCGATCTGCTCGTTTAGCATAATCGCTTCACCCGAGGCGTTTAAAAATCCGAATTCTTTCATTTCGTCCTCGCTTTCTGGGCTTTTTGGAAAAATTATCAAATCCTACTCTTTTTGTCTTTAAACTCGCGTTAATATAAAATTTTAAATTCCAAAAGTAAGCGGACTCGGTTAAATTTGTGTTAAAATAACGCCAGTAAAACGAATTTACTTGGAGAAACCGATGTTTAAAAATCTTCCGCAAATAGATAAAATCTTAAATTTAGACCGCTTTAAAGAAGCGATCAAGCCCGTTTTAGGCCGTATCGCGCGCGAGGTAATAAGCGAGCAGCGCGAAATTTTAAAGCAAGGCGGAGTCGCGCTGAACGAAGCGGGGATAATCGAGAAAATTTCTAAAATTTACGCGGAGCAAGACGCGAAAGCGCTACATCCAGTTATTAACGCCACGGGCGTCGTAATCCACACCAACCTCGGGCGTAGCGTCATAGATCCCGAAATTTTATGCCGCGCGCAAGATATTATCTGCGGTTATTCAAATCTCGAATACGACTTAGTTTCGGGCTCCCGCGGCAACCGCTACGACTATCTCTCCTCTCTTGCGGCTACGCTTTTTAATAGCGAGGATGCTCTGGTGGTAAATAATAACGCAAGCGCCGTATTTTTGGTGCTAAACACCTTCGGCGCGGGCGGAGAAACGGTCGTAAGCAGAGGCGAGCTAGTCGAGATCGGCGGCAGCTTTCGCGTGCCTGAGGTCATGAGCGCCTCGGGTACGATGCTGCGCGAGGTCGGCACGACTAATAAAACGCGAATTAGCGATTACGAAAACGCTATAAACGAGCGCACGAAAATGCTTTTAAAGGTTCATCGCTCCAACTTCGATATCGTAGGATTTTGTCAGAGCGCGGAAATCGGCGAAATTTCGGCGTTAGCGCGCGAGCGCGGACTTATAGATTATTACGATCTAGGCGGCGGATACGCGGGTGAGCTGCCTTATAACCTAGGTAAAGACGAGCCTTGCGTAGCTAAAATTTTACAAAGCGGCGTAAGTTTGATTAGTTTTAGCGGCGACAAGCTCTTCGGCTCCGTGCAGGCGGGTATTATTTTAGGACGGCGCGAGCTAATCGCCAAGCTGCGTAAAAATCAGCTCTTGCGAATGCTGCGCGTCGATAAAGTCATTATTTCGCTGCTTTGCGAGAGCATAAAAGCTTATATTAATAAGGAATTTTCGCTAATTTCTACGCAGGCGCAACTACGCAAAAGCGAGGACGAGCTTACGGATTTAGCGCGTAAGATAAATGAAAATTTAGCCCGTCCGCTTGAAATTTTATCCACGCAAACCTACGTCGGCGGCGGGACGCTGCCTAACAGGAAATTTCCCAGCGTAGCGCTGGGAGTAGCGGGCGACGCGGAAGCGAACGAAGCGAAATTTAGGGAACGCGGGGTAATCGGACGCATAGAAAACGGCAAATTTTTGCTTGATCTAAGAAGCGTCTTGCCGCGCGACGAAGAAAAACTTATTAAAATAATAAACGAGGTCGTAAAATGAGCGTAATCATCGGAACGGCGGGGCACATAGACCACGGCAAAACGGCGCTTATTCGGGCGCTAAACGGCTTTGAAGGCGATAATTTAGAAGAGGAAAAGCGCCGCGGTATTACGATTGATTTAAGCTTTTCTAACCTAGCGCGCGGCGGCGAAAACATCGCGTTTATCGACGTTCCCGGTCATGAAAATTTAGTAAAGACTATGATCTCGGGCGCGTTCGGATTTGACGCGTGCTTGCTCGTAATCGCCGCAAACGAAGGACTAATGCCTCAAACCAAAGAGCATATCAACGTGCTTGAAATTTTAGGCGTAAAAAGCCTGATAGTCGTATTAACCAAGTGCGATTTAGTAAACGAAGCGCAAATTTTAGAACGCGAAAAAGAGGCGCGCGAATATATCGCGAATTTTAAAAATTTACAGATTTTAGAGCTTTTTAAAACGAGCGTAAAAGACGAAGCGAGCATCGCCGAGCTACGCGATTATCTTTTTAACGTTAAGCCCAAAAAACGAAGCGCCGAGGGAATTTTCAGATATTATATAGACCGCGTTTTTAGCATAAAAGGCATCGGCTCGGTGGTAACAGGAAGCGTGATAGAAGGCGTCGTAAAAAAGGGCGAGAAGCTGTTTAACTACGACCTAGGCAAAGAGGCGCTCGTTAGAAGCGTGCAAACGCACGATAAATTCGTAGAAAGCGCCGGCGCTAGCGCCAGAGTCGCGCTAAATATCACGGGTATCGAGCTTTCGCAGCTAAAAAAAGGGCAGTTACTTAGCAAAAAGGGCTTTTTACGCGGATTTTTAGAGGCCGACGGGCTAGTTAAAGCACAAAATTTAACCCACAACGAAAGCGTGACTTTTTGCGTAGGCGCGAAGCAAGTCGCCGCAAAAGCGCTTATTTTAAGCCGCGAAAACGATAGCTCGTTCGTCACTTTTAAATTCGAGCGCGAAATGTTTTTAAAATTTAACGAGCCTTTCGTGCTAATCGCGAACGGCCGCGTCATAGGCGGCGGACGCGTGCTAAACCCTATCGCCGAGCCGCTTAAAAAACAAGCCAAAATTATGTTTTTGGCCGCGCTTTGCAAAGGCGAGTTTAAAACGGCGTTTGAAATGCTAAAAGATACGCATAAAAACGGATTCGGGCTAATTAGCGCCTATCAGCGTTTCGCAATGACGCACGAGGAGGCGCTAGGCGTGGCGCGCTCGCTAAATAACGTTTTTATCGACGAAGAGGCGCTTAACGTTTACGATATAAGCGCGGTAGAGAGGATAAAATCTTTCATAAAATTCGTACTCGAAAAGAATAAATTCGCCGTTTTTTCCGCCGCTAGCGTATCGTTAAAACTGGGCTGGGCGAGCGAAAATTTAGCTCGCCGCGCGATAAGCGAGCTGGAAAAAGTTAAAATCGTAACCGAGCAAGGCGGCGTTTATACGAAAACGGGCGTCGATTTTAGCGAATTAAAATTGCGATTAGAAGACGAAATTTACAAAATTTTAAGCGCCGCCAAGCTTGCTCCCGAAGCGCCTTATAATATCTACGACCAGCTAGAAATTGACCGCGCCAGCGGCGACGGAGCGCTAAAAAAACTAACCGCGCAAGGCAGGGTCGTAAGACTAGCCCATAATCTTTTCGTAACCGCCAAATCGCTCGAAAGCGCGATGCAAATTTTGCGCGAGATTATCAAAACCCAAGGCTTCGTAAACGTGCAAAACGCAAAAGACAGGCTAAATTTAAGTAGAAAATTTATCATCGCTTATTTAGAAAATCTCGACCGCGCTGCGGATATCGCGAAAGACGGGCAAAACCGCATATTTAAGTACTAATTTAAAATTTTATAATATAATCGGCGCTCAATCTTAAACGAAAGGCGAAAATGAAAAAATTAGTTTTAACTAGCGCTATCGCGGCTAGCTCGCTATTTGCGGCGACCGACGCGCAAATTTTAGGCTTTTATAATCAAATTTTACCCCAAGGCATTTCGGCTTCTATCGTATCTCGCGAAAAGCTCGCGGGCAACGAAGAGTTTGAAGGCGTAGTGCTAAAATTAACCGACGGCAAAGCAAGCGAAGACGAAGTAATCTTTACCAAAGGCGACTTGCTGCTTCCTGACGTACTGGATCTAAAATCCGGCAAAAGTTACAAGGGCGAGATGAAAGAAAAACTCGTAATCGCGGGGCTTTCAAAAATTTACGCGAACGAAGATAAAGCAAACGTTATCGTTTTAGGAAACGATCCGAAAAAGCCGACGCAAGTAATGTTTTCAGACCCAGAGTGTCCGTATTGCAGGATGGAGCTACAAAATATCGAAAAAAGACTGGAAAAAGAAAACGTAAAAATGATCCTAACTCCCGTACACGATAAAAGCTCTCTAGAAAAAAGCTTTCTTATCTATAAAGACGTAAAAAACGCGAAAAGCGATAGCGAGAAAGTTAAAATTTTACGCAAATATTTCGGCGAAAAATTCGAAGTACCGGCAGGCAGCGTGACTGACGCGCAAGTAAATCAGATGGAGCAGCTACGCAGAAAGTACCTAAACTCCGGACTTAGAAGCGTTCCGTTTTTCGTAGAAGAGGCAAAGTTGCTAGGCAAATAAATAAAGAGCTTGCGAAGTTAAAGTTCGCAAGCTAAAATTTTATCTTAAAATTTGAATTTTCGCCTTGGCGCGAAGCTTATCGAAGTAATCTCTCATAATATTTTCCTGCTCGCCCTGATACATAGCGTTCATAATCTCGTCTTTGATCTGCTCGAATTCCGGCGTATACGAGCCGATTTTATTTTTAATCAAAAACATATCAAAACCGTCTTGTCCACGTAAAATTTGCGTGTAGCCGCCGTCGGGGGTATTTGCGATAAGCGCCGCAAACTGCGGATCGATCTCGTTATAATTTAGCGTTAAATTTTGCGCTTTTACGCCTTTTACCGCGCCCATAGAGCCGCGCTGAGCCCTCAAATCCGCTTCGTTTTGCGCGTGAAATAGAGTAACTTCCGCGGTAGAAAATACGTTAAAACTCGCGCTATTAGCCTCGTAATAAGCGCGCGCCTTACTCTCGCTAATATTTTTGCCCGCGTTTGACATTATGTTTTTATAAAGTTTTTCTTTTAGCATATTTTTTTCGACTTCGTTTTTAAATTCGGCGAAATTTATCCCCTGCGACTCGGCGGAGCTTCTAAACTGCGAACTAGTCATATTATTTTTAGACGCGATTTGCTCTATGCGTTCGTTGATCTCGAAAGGCGTTACGCTAAGCCCTAAATTTTTAATCTCGACGCTCTCTAATCTATCGCGAATTAGCAAATTTAGCGCCTGCGCCTCGTCCGTTTTTAGCTGCTCTTTTGCTTCGTTGGCGTGCGGAATTTGCCTACACGCTCAAATGGTAAACGGTATCGCCGCGATCGTGGATAACGAGCCTATTACGTTGTTTGAGCGTGTAGGCAAATTCCGCACGCCAACGAAGCAAAAATAGCTTTTTTAAA
>NZ_CAJPMA010000084.1 GCF_905371695.1 uncultured Campylobacter sp.
ATGTAAATTTAAATTAAATTTTTAGTAGAACTTATTAAGAATTTTAATTATTTTTTAACTTTAATGATTTTATAATGGCGTCAAAATTTTATTCAGAAAGGTTGAAAGATGGAATTTTTAACATCTTTAAGCGAGAGCACGCAGTTTTTCTTGCAGTTAATCGTCGTGCTGGGCTGTTTGTTCTACGGAGCTAAAAAAGGCGGTATGGCGCTGGGCGTTCTAGGCGGTATCGGCCTTGTTATCTTGGTATTTGCATTCGATATGAAGCCCGGAAAACCGGCGGTAGACGTTATTCTTACGATTCTAGCCGTAGTCGTAGCAAGCGCTACTTTGCAAGCCGCGGGCGGTCTTGACGTTATGCTTCAAATCGCGGAAAAAGCGCTTAGAAAGCATCCTAAGTTAGTTTGTTATCTGGCTCCGATTTGCGGCTGGACGCTAACGGTTCTATGCGGCACCGGACACACGGTTTACACGCTACTTCCTATTATTTACGACGTATCGATGAAAAGCGGTATCCGTCCGGAGCGCCCGCTGGCGGCTACTACGGTTTCCTCTCAGCTAGCCATCATCGCTAGCCCGGTTTCGGTTGCGGGCGTATCTATGGTCGCGGTTTTGCTAGGCACGGGCACCGTTCATATCGATGGCTTTACTAGCTACGTAGATTTGCTTAAAGTTACGATTCCGGCTACCTTCATAGGCGTGCTTTGCATCGGTACTTTTTCCGTATTTAGAGGAAAAGACCTTGATAAAGACCCTGAATTTCAAGAAAAAATTAAAGATCCGGAGCAAAGAAAATACATCTACGGCTCTGACGATTCTAAATCGCTAGTCGGCGTTCATCTGCCTAAAAAGCAATGGAATATAATGTGGATATTCTTAGCTACCATCGCTATCGTGGCGGTTCTAGGCTACTATAAACAGCTTCGCCCTAGCTGGACTAGCAATGTCCCTGGTAAATCGGTCGAGATCATAGTAGATAAAAAAACCGTTAAAAATATTACCATCAAAGACGGACAAGTAGTAACTATGGTAGCCGACGGCAAAGTAGTTTCAAACGTAAAAGATAGCAAGGTAAAAGACTCTACGAAATTTACTAGCGTAGAGGTGTTAGATAAAGACAAAAAAGTGACTCAAACTATCGTCGCAGACGGCGGCAACGTAGTCATTACCAAAGACGGTAAAAGCGAAACCGTCGCAAACGCTAGCATCGTAGTAAAAGATACTATGAAAAAAACCGCGCCTTTGGGCATGGTCGATACGATCCAAATTTTCATGCTTCTAGCCGCATCAATCATGATGATCTACTCAGGTATCAAGGCTGCTAAGATCGCTCAAAACGAGATCTTCCACAGCGGTATGGTGGCGCTTGTCGCGATCTACGGCATCAGCTGGATGGCAGATACGATGTTCCACTCTCATATCGAGATGCTAAAAGGCTCGCTAGGAGAGGTGATGAAGGCCTATCCGTGGATGTATATTATCGTCGGTATGCTTATATCTAAGTTCCTAAACTCTCAAGCCGCTGCCGCCGCGACGTTCGTACCGCTTGCGGTACAAATAGGCGTGGATCCAGGTATCATCGTCGCGTTTGCTACGGCTTGCTACGGATACTTTATTCTTCCTACATATCCAAGCGACCTTGCGGCGATCCAGTTTGACCGCTCGGGTACTACGCACATCGGTAAATACGTTATTAACCACAGCTTTATTATCCCCGGCTTCATCGGCGTATTTAGCTCGTGCGGTATCGGCTGGATACTAGCGCATATCTACGGCTTTGTCGCCTAGGTTTTAAAATTTAGAGTCCGAATTCGGGCTCTAAACTATTTCAATTTATCCTTAAATTTTTCCTGATTTCCCATGTAAACGAAACTTAATACCTCCGCAACGGCGCGAAATAAATTCGCAGGTATCATGCTATCGACTTCGCAGACTTTGTAAAGCTCGCGCGCAAGAGGAGGATTTTCTACGATTTGCACGCCGTTTTCGGCGGCGATTTTGCGAATTTGCATCGCGACGAAGTCTACTCCCTTGGCTAAAATAACGGGCGCGCTATCTTTTGATTTGTCGTATCTGACGGCCACGGCGTAATGAGTCGGGTTGGTGATGACGACGTCGGCTTGCGGGACGTTTTGTATCATCCTGCGCCTAGCCGCGCGCATTTGCAGCTGACGGATGCGGCCTTTTACCTGCGGGTCGCCTTCCATTTGCTTATATTCGTCTTTAATCTCTTGTTTACTCATTCGTAGATCGCGAAAATACTGAAATCGCACGATTAAAAGATCGATTAGACCGATTACTAAAAGCACTAAAAGCATCACGCCTACTAATATTATTAGCTTTTCTTTTAGCCATGCTAGTTGATCAAACATCGATAAAAACAGCGTTTTAGGAAGTTCCTTGATAAACTGTAAAAAAAAATAAAACGCCACGCCGAAAACCGCCGTCACTTTTGCTACGATTTTTATACTCTCGATGGCTTTTTTCATCGAAAAGAGATTTTTAAGCCCTTTTAGCGGATTTATTTTGGCGATATCGGGCGTGATGGGCTTTGTCGTAAAAATTAGCCCGAATTGCATCGTATAGGCGATTATACCGCCGATCGCCACGCAGATGCAAACCGGTAGTATCATTAAAAGTATTCTCGCAAGCGAGTTGATAGCTAACTGATAAAGCACGCTAGGCGTTATCTCGGCGCCTATAAATTTTTGGTAATAAGTATATAAAGCCACGACTTGATCGCGCATAAAATCAAGCATCGCAAGAAGTACTAAAATACCTATTACTAGCGTTACGAAGCCGCCTATATCTTGGCTTTTGGGGACGTTGCCGTCCTTGCGCGCGTCTTCGATTTTTTTGGAGGTGGGTTCTTCAGTTTTTTCTTGGTCTTCGCCTGCCATTTTCGTCCTAAATTTATTTTGCCGAGCGTTTTGGCTCAAATTTGCTTAAATTTGGGCGATTATACCTAAAAGGAGGTTAAAATTTACGCTACAATGGAAAGTTTAAGGAGAATTATTTGTTTTTGCGCGTGACCTAAAAACCTGGCGGACGAAATTTTAAAAGCTAGGGCATTAAACCAAAATTTATAAATTTTTGGGTATCATCCATCTCTTACAACCAACAAAGCTCCCCAAGTCTTTTGAAATCCAAAAGCGCTTTTTGGTCTTACCAAATTTAGAAAGGTAGAGTATGTCAAAATACGCTATATTTAAGCACGGCGGCAAGCAGTATCGCGTCAGCGAAGGCGAATATCTTAAGCTTGACCATTTCAGTGCTGAAGCAAAATCATCAGTCGAGATTACGGACGTTTTGTGCGTAAACGACGGTGAAGTAAAGGTAGGCGCGCCGTTCGTAAAGGGTGCGAAAGTCGTTCTTGAAGTCGTAAACGAGGGCAAGGATAAAAAAGTCGTTATTTACAAAAAACGCAGACGCAAAGACTCAAAACTAAAACGCGGTTTTAGAAGACAGTTCACACGCGTAAAAGTCGTAAGTATCGCAGGCTAATAAGCCAATCGCGATGTATCGCAAAGATAGACGAGGCGAAAATCGGGATTTGAACGCAGCGACCGCATGGGTCGTGAGTATCAAATATCGAATTTTCAACGAAGTATATCGAAGCGAGACGAGTAAGTTTAATTTAAAAAGGAACTGATATGGCACACAAAAAAGGTCAAGGCTCAACCCAAAATAACCGAGATTCCATCGGACGACGCTTAGGCGTTAAAAAATTCGGCGGCGAATTCGTTCGCGCGGGCAACATCATCATCCGCCAGCGCGGTACCGCTACTCACGCGGGCAGCAACGTCGGCCTAGGCAAAGATCACACGATTTTCGCTCTAATCGACGGTTTCGTTAAATTCGAAAGACTAGATAAAAACAGAAAAAAAGTTTCAGTTTATCCTGCTGCGTAATCCTTGGGGCGAAAGCCCCTTTTTTAAAACAACTCAATTTTCATGAAATCTAAAAGTTTTTCTCGATCAAAACGGCTTCGCTATCCCAACTCGCTTAGGAAAGATTTAAAATTTATCAAAAAATCTCGTATTAGAAACGACCGCCGCACTATTCGTCAAATCCTGAAATTTGATCCAAACCGCGAAAATTTACCGCAAACGATCCGCATAAATAACGGCGCATGGCAAATCGTTTAAGCTTTGCGGCAAATCAAATTTTAATCAATAAACCGATATAATCCGAAAACTTCGCAAAATAACGAACCGAAAAATAATGAAAGAAAATTTAAAAACCAAGGCAAAAAATGTTTATAGATAGCGTAAATTTAACCCTAAGCTCTGGCCACGGCGGAGCCGGTTCGGTGAGCTTTCGCCGCGAAAAACACGTGATTTTAGGCGGACCGGACGGCGGCGACGGCGGCGACGGTGGCGATGTATATTTCGTCGCCGATAACAACACGCACACGCTGGCGGCATATAAAGGCAAAAAGGCCATGCGCGCGCAAAACGGCGAAGCGGGCACGGGGCGGAGAATGCACGGTAAAAGAGGCGAACACCTCGATCTCATCGTGCCTCCCGGCACCGCGGTACTAGATGCCCAGACGGGCGAGCTACTCTGCGACTTAACTAGCGAAGGGCAGCGCGAGCTATTTTTAAAAGGCGGCAAAGGCGGGCTTGGCAACGTGCATTTTAAAAGCTCGATCAATCAAGCCCCCGAATACGCACAAAAAGGTCTCGAAGGCGAAACGCGCGAGGTGCGATTAGAGCTAAAACTCATCGCCGACGTGGGGCTAGTGGGCTTTCCAAACGTGGGCAAAAGCACGCTAATCTCGACAGTTTCAAACGCCAAACCCCAGATTGCAAACTACGAGTTTACCACGCTCACGCCAAAGCTCGGTCTCGTTGAGGTGGACGAATACAGCGGCTTTGTCATGGCCGATATCCCGGGCATTATCGAGGGCGCAAGCGAGGGGCGCGGGCTTGGCGTGCAGTTTTTAAAACACGTCGAACGCACTAAAATTTTACTTTTTATGCTCGATCTTGCGAACTACCGTAGCCTTAAGGAGCAGTTTGACGCGCTGAGGGCCGAGACGGCGAAATTTTCCGGAGAGCTTGCAAAAAGAGACTACGCGATCGCTCTAACTCGCGCGGACGCGGCTGAAAATTTGCAGGAAAAATTTGACGCGTTTTTGTTGCATTTGGGACTCGCGGGCACGGCGGGCGAGATGAAATTTAAACAAGATATTTATGAATTTGACGCCGCCAAGCCATTTTTTGTAATGCCGATTTCTTCGGCGACAGGACAAAATATAAACGAGCTAAAATTTAACCTGCTTGAGCTACTTAAAAAGGAGCTGTAGGTTGTGCTAAAGCCACGCCGCAGAGGGCTTTTGCGAATGCAGGTCTTAAGCGCGCCCGTATATGCGGGTAAATTTTATGTTTATCGCTCGCAAACGTCGCAAAAATATAAAATTTAAGAAGGCGAAATGAATAAAATTTTTATTCTAGTATTTTTATGCTTTGGCGCATACGGTTGCGATCCCGCCGATCCAGTGCCGAATTTTATGGACTTTAACGACAAGGATCATGGCGGTGCGCTGAGCTTGCAGGAGTGGACGGCGAGCGAGGTGCCGTCCGGGCTGAGAGTAGAGCTAAATCTGCGCTCAGGCTCGGAATTTAAGAGGCTCGATGCTAATCATGACGGCAAGATTAGCCTTGATGAGCTGGGAGCGAAACTGTCTGCAAAAATTTATTGGTCCGAAGATTCGTGTGCTTTTTGGCCTTGGCCGGACGGATCCGAGGATAAAAATCAATCCGCCGTTAAATAAGCGCGAAAAACGGTAATGATACGGCCTTTTGCGCAGGGTTTGGTTTGTGCGATGCGTATAAATTTTACCTTGCGCACAGCGCAGATTATCGGTTTTGCAATTTGCGCAAAATTTATATTACGCTAGGTAAGCATGGCGTAAATTCGGCTCGCACCGTGATGTGGCTAAATTTAAAGGAAAAGAATGAAGATAGTTTTTATGGGAACGCCCGAATATGCGGCTAAAATTTTGCGCGCACTTACTGAGGCGAAATTTCAGATCGCGGCCGTCTTTACGCAGCCCGATAAGCCTGTCGGCAGGAAGCAAATTTTAACTCCGAGCGAGGTTAAAGTTTATGCGCAGCAGCATCTGTCCGCCGTGCCAATCTTTCAGCCTGCGAGTTTAAAAGACGAGGCGGTTGCAGCGCAGATAAAAGACTTAAAACCTGATTTCATCGTGGTTGCCGCATACGGTAAAATTTTGCCGCAGGCTGTCCTTGATATCGCGCCTTGTATAAATTTGCACGCCTCGATCCTGCCTAAATACCGCGGTGCAAGCCCGATCCAAAGCGCGATCTTGGCGGGCGAAAAGCAGACGGGCGTGACGGCGATGCTGATGGATGCAGGGCTTGACACGGGCGATATGCTTGATTTTGCCTACACGCCTTGCGAGGATAAAACGGCGGCGCAGCTGTTTAGCGAGCTTGGGGATTTGGCGGGCGAGCTGATCGTGCGAGTGTTGCGAAATTTTGCAAATTTGACTCCGATCAAGCAAGAGGGCGCGCAGGCTACGCACTGCAAAAAAATAGCAAAATCAGACGGGCTTTTTAGTTTTGAGGAAAGCGCACGGCAAATTTATAATAAATTTCGCGCGCTAACGCCCTGGCCGGGGATTTATCTAGCTAGCGGGTTAAAAATTTTGGATTTAAAATATCTCTACGGACGCGAGGATGAGTGCCGCAAGCCCGGCAAAATCATATTTGACGGCAAATATTACATTTACGTTGCGTGCGGAGGAGGGGGCGCTTTATGCATAGAGACCGTGCAAGAGCCGGGCAAAAAGCCCGTGGATGCTAGCTCGTATCTAAACGGCAAGCGCCTTGGCGTCGGCTATATTTTATGTTAGTAGAATTCGTAGATAGCCTGCCCTCTACGCAGCTATTTTTAACCGATGCGGTGCGACGCGGCGCTATCAAACCGCCTTACAGCATCGTAGCGAGCGAGCAAACTGGCGGCATAGGCAGCCGCTCCAACGAGTGGGTCGGGCTAAAAGGAAATCTGTTTTTTTCGTTTTGCGTGGACGAGAGATCGCTGCCGGAGGATCTAAATCCGTCGTCGGTCTCTATTTATTTTGCGGGCGTAATGCGCGAAATTTTAGCTCAAAAGGGCTCTGAAATTTGGCTAAAATGGCCTAACGATTTTTACGTCGGCGAGCTTAAAATCGGCGGCGCGATGACTACAAAAATAGGCGATTGTTACGTCTGCGGTATAGGGATGAATTTACTAGCCGCACCCCGAAATTTCGGAGTTTTAGACATCCAAATAAGCGCAAACGAGCTAGTTTGGGTATTCTTGGAATTATTAAAAAAAAAGATTTCGTGGAAGCAGATTTTTAGCAAATTTAGGAT
>NZ_CAJPMA010000085.1 GCF_905371695.1 uncultured Campylobacter sp.
TGCAGCTAAGCTGGATACAATTCGGTCCATGGGCATGCCCTGATGAAAAGGGATTTGGCGTAGGCTCTATGTTTAACGTAAACGGAAGCTTCCGCTACGGAATTTCAGTCGATCCAAGAACCGGCAAACGCTATATGAACGAGCTAGCAGACCGCCGCACCCGCTCTCAAGCTATGTTTAAAGTAATCGACGCAAAAGCGGATATCTATCCGATCAACTTCTGCGATAGCGAGGGCGTAAAAAATATGGTCATACCTGAGCACTACACCAAACCGCTGGAATCTGGCGTACTAAAGAAATTTGAAACCCTAGACGAGCTAGCTGCAGCTTATAAAATCCCTGCCGCAGAGCTAAAAAAGACCGTCGAGAGATATAATAGCTTCGTTAAATCGGGCAAAGACGAGGACTTTGGTAAACCTATGGATAAAACCACTACAAACGGCGTAGATATCTCTAAGCCACCTTTCTACGCTATGCGCGGTACGCCAAAACTTCACCACACTATGGGCGGTATCGATATTAATACCAAAGCTCAGGTTATCTCATTGCAAACAGAGATGCCTATTCCAAGATTATTTGCAGCAGGCGAGATCACAGGCGGCGTACACGGAGCTAGCCGCTTAGGTAGCGTGGCGATCGCAGATTGTCTAACGTTTGGTATGATAGCGGGTGAGAATATAGGCTAAATCGTAAAACGAAGTTCTCGCGAGCCTATGCGTCGTTAGATCTAAATTTTGTCGCTTGATGAACGAAATATTCTATCTGCGCTCTAAAATTTAGATCCGCTTCGCCTAAAGCTCGCGATAATTCGTTTTAAATTTGCATTTTTTGAGCGCTTTTTAGTTACGCTTCGCTTACTGCTCTGTAATAAGCGAAGTTTGCCAAAATTTGCTCATTAGGCGGCTACGCAACTAGCCTACGCTAAATTTTAGCCGCATAACTCCAAAATTCGTCCCAAAATACTTGCAAATACGTCGTGAAATTTCTATGAAATTTTCAAATTTTAATTAATCTAATCAAAGGAGGGGCTATGAAAGCTTTAAATGTTTCAAGAAGGGATTTTGTTAAGTTAAGCATCGCGGGCGCCGGCGCGCTTGCTTTGGGCGCGGTAAATGCGGATGCCGTGGCAAACGCAAAGGACGTAAAATTCGACGAGGAGTGGGACGTCGTCATTATCGGTAGCGGCTTTGCGGGTCTTGCTGCGGGCATCAAGGCTGCGGAGCGCGGAAATAAGGCGCTAATTTTAGAAAAAATGGGGCGCGTGGGCGGAAATAGCGTTGTAAACGGCGGAATTTTTGCTGTGCCGTGTAGCGAACTACAAAAGAAAAACGGCGTCAAAGATTCAAAAGAGCTTTTTATTTCCGACTGCGTCAAGGCGGGACTTGGACTAAATCACGTCGAGCTACTTGAAGTGCTAGCCGACCGCGCCGTAGATACGTTTAACTTTACCGTAAAACACGGCGCAAAATACCTAGATAAGCTACTTTTAGAAGGCGGACATAGCGTGCCTAGGACGTATTATACGCAAAACACGAGCGGCTCGGGCATCGTGCAGCCGCTCGTGGAGTCGTTTAAAAAATTTGACGGTTGCGAGCTTCGCGCCCGCACGAAATTCGACGATTTCGTAACGGACGATAGCGGCCGCGTCGTAGGCGTAGCCGTGAGAGAAAACTATAAATTCGATAAGGATTTATTTAGCGACGACCGCGAAAATAAAGGCGGCGATAAGAAATTTATTAAGGCTAAAAAAGGCGTCGTGCTAGCTAGCGGCGGCTTTTGCAGCGATAAATTCTTTAGAAAACTCCAAGATCCTCGAGCGGTACCGGAATTTGACACCACAAACCACCCTGGAGCCACTGCGGGTGCGCTCATTTCGGCGTTTAAGGTAGGCGCGCTACCGGTGCAGATCGGCTGGATTCAATACATCCCGTACAAATGCCCGGACGAAAAGGGCAACGGCATCACGAGCAAATTTGCCGCGCAAGCTAGCTTCCGATACGGATTTTCCGTCGATCCGAAAACCGGTAAACGCTATATGAACGAGCTAGCCGACCGCAAAATCAGAGCCGACGCGATGTTTAAAATCATTGACGCCAAAGCAAACAGCTACCCGATCAACCTCTGCGACTCCGTAGCCGCGGCAAAACTAGTGCCGAGCGACCTCGAAAATCCGATGAATAGCGGCGTCATCAAAAAATTCGACACCCTTGAGGAGCTAGCGGCGTTTTATAAAATGCCTGCGGGAGAGCTAACCAAAACCGCCGAGCGTTATAACGGCTTTGTGGCGTCGGGCGTCGATGAGGACTTCGGTAAACCGATGAAGCTAACCGACGGGATCACGGTCTCAAAACCGCCATTTTACGCTATGCGTGGCGCTCCGAAGCTGCACCACACCATGGGTGGCGTAAAGATCAACACCAAAGCGCAAGTGCTAAATATCGACGATGAGCCGATCGCGGGGCTATATGCCGCGGGCGAGGTTACGGGCGGTACGCACGGAGCCAGCAGGCTAGGCAGCTGCGCGATATTAGACTGTCTAACGTTCGGTATGATAGCCGGAGAAAATATTTAATTTGCGGCGGCTTTTTATTATTTTTAAATGAGCTTTTTGCCTCGTTTTGTTTGCAACGGTAAGCAGGAGAAATTTTGCCCTATGATGGATCGCGCGTGCTATCTCGGGCAAAATTTCCGCGCTTCTGTCTTGCGCTCGTTAAGCTTATGACAACGCTACTTTGCCCTGCGTGCAAAGCGTCGCGGAGCATGAAGCGAATTCGGTACTTTTAAGATGCAAGTCTCAGCGAGTCAAATTTTACAAATTTAACTCCGAATTTACCCGCCAAATTTAACTCGCAAAATTTAAAAACCAAACTCCGCGTAAAATTCGTTCAGGTAGTCCGAGTAGTAGGTATTGCCGTTTCTAGCGTCAAATTTGCCCGCCAGCTCCAAAGCCGTTTTGTAGTCGTTCTCGTCGCCAAACGCGCTAACTGCGATGAAAAATCGCAGGTCGTTTAGATCGTCGTTGCCTTCAAGTATCGCCGCGGAGTGCTTGCGCGCCAAATTTAGCGCCATATCGCGCTCGCCTAGCCTAACGGCGATCTCGATTAGCGGTGCGATCTCGTTTATGACGCGAGGATTTGACTCGATCGTCGCCGCAGCCTTTGGTAACAGGGCTTTTGCCTCTTCTATCTTGCCCGTCTTTATCATACTAAAAAGTATCGGCGCGTAGGTCGTGTGAGGCACTTCGGCACAGGTTAGCTCGCCTGAGAGTATCGGCGCGGCAAGACCTAGCGCCGCTGCGTGCTCGCCGGCAAAATTTAAATAGGCGATCTCACCCGATGCCTCGCATGCTTCGCAGTCGGCCATATCGTCTTTGGCGAGCTTTTTCCACAGTGCGTAGTTTGTCTTTGCTTCTCTAGCATCGCCCATGTCTATGTTTTGATTCATCAAGGCCTTGTAGTAGGCCGCCAGCGAGAGCTCCATGCGCTCGTAGTAAAACAACATCGCTTCGTTTGCTTCGTCTATGAGCTCCTTTTCTATCACGGAGCTTTGAGCGACGCCCGAGACGATCCATTTAAATTTCCACAGGCAGTCTACAAAGTCGTCGAAATTCGGGTATTCGCTCTCGTTTTCTTTTGAATTTTGCACGATATAGTCCGTGAGCCACATTAGCGCTCTGGTTCTTAAAAACGCGCCGAATTTTTCAAAATCGTCGTTTAAAATAAAGTCGCAAATTTGCGCGGCAAACGCCAAATCCTGCGCCTCTACGGCGTCTCTTATCTCGTCAAACAAAAACTCCTCTTTATCGGCTAACCTATCAAATTCTTTTAGCTTTTTATAAAGCTCTTCTAGCGTGCGCTCTTGCATTTGCTCCCCTTGTTAAACATTTTTGCGATAAATTGTTAATATTATATCCGTCTAATCTAAAAACGGGTTTTTATCGGCCCTTTTTAACGATATTTGACTTATATTAGATTTTGTTCTATTATTACGTTTATAAATTCTTAGATTTAAGTTGTAAATTTAAGATAAAAATAAAAAGGAGACAAAATGGCTCAAATTTCAAGACGAAATTTCATAAAAATCGGTGCCACGGGAGCTCTTTCTCTAGCGGCGAGCAGCGCAAGCGCCGCGACGAACGAGAAAGAGGTCAAATTTGACGAAGAATACGACGTAATCGTTATCGGCAGCGGATTTGCGGGCTCTATGGCGACGCTAAAAGCGCTTGAGCGCGGACTAAAAGTGCTAATGATAGAAAAGATGGGCCGCGCGGGCGGTAACTCGGTCATAAACGTCGGAAACATGGCAGTACCGAATAACGAATATCAAAAAGAAAAAGGCATCAAGGACTCAAAGGAGCTATTTATCGCCGACTGCCTAAAAGACGGGCTAAACCTTAACCACGTCGACCTGCTCGAAGTCATCTACGATAGAGCCAACGAAGCATACGAATACCTAAAAACCATCGGCGTAGAATTTTCACCAAAGGTTATATCGGCTAGCGGTCACTCGATCATGCGCGCCGTGCAGGTCAAGGTCGCAAGCGGTTCGGGATACATCCAACCGATGCACAAAAAGATAGAAGAGAATCCAAACGCGCTCATCAAAAAGAGGACGAAATTCGACGAGTTCGTACTGGACGAGAGCGGCCGCGTCGTGGGCGTAAAATGCCGCGAGAACTATAAATTCGACGGCGAGCTAAAAAGCGACGATTTGGAAAATACGAGCGGCGAAGTCAAATTTATAAAAGCTAAAAAAGGCGTTATCTTAGCCGCGGGCGGCTTTAGCTCGGATAAGTGGTTCCGCGCGCAACAAGTGCCGTATTTAAAGACCAACATCGATACCGTCTCGCAGCCCGGAGCCACTGCGGGCGCGCTAATAGCTGCGGTAAATATCGGCGCAAATCCTCTGCTTTTAAGCTGGATCCAGCTAAACCCGTACACTAACCCGACCGAAAAGGGCTTCGGCACTTCTGCCGTTTTTACCAACCATTGCAGTAACGACTACGGCCTAAGCGTAAATCCTAAAACCGGTAAACGTTTTATGAACGAGCACGCGGGGCGTAAGATAAAATGCGACGCGATATTTAAAGTGATGGCCGAGGGCGCAAACAACGACAATTATCCCGTAAATATCTGCGACCAAGCCGCCGTAGACGCAAACAATCCGCTTTATACCTCAAAAGGCGTGGAGTCAGGGTCGATAAAGAAATTTAATACGCTAGAAGAGCTGGCTAAAGCCTACGGTATCCCGGTAGAGCCGTTTTTAAAGACGGTCGCGGACTTTAACGGCTACGTTAAAGCGGGAAAAGATCCAGAGTTTGGCAAACCGCTCGCCGAGGCCGACGTGCACGGCATCGACGTGTCTAAACCGCCGTTTTACGCGAGTCTAAGTACGCCGAAAATCCTCTACTGCATGGGCGGCGTACAGATAAATACCAAGGCCGAAGTCATCTCTATGAATACGCAAAAGCCGATCCCCGGTCTATATGCTTGCGGCGAGATCACCGGCGGCGTACAAGGCGGCGGCAGGCTGGGCACGATGAGTATGAGCGATTGCATGGTGTTTGGTATGGTAGCCGGAGAAAATATCGGCGCTTAATAGCGTCTAAAATTTATCGTTTACCGAGTAGTTCTATAATTGCACCCTTTGTTATTAAAGGGTGCAAATGCTAAAAATTTCATTCAATCAGAAAATTTCGCAGCAAAACTTAATTATAATTTCGGCCGTTTTATTTTGCGCGTTTTATAATTTCTCGTTTTTTAAAAATTTTATAGCTCAATACGGCGGCGGCGCAAATTTGCTTTATTTGGGCGTTAGCGCCGTAATATTGGCGGCGTTTATCGCACTGTTTTTTACGCTTTTTAGCTCTTGCTATACGACTAAGCCTTTGCTTATCGCTACCTTTTCGGTTTCGTCGTTTACGGCCTATTTTATGGATAATTACAACGTAGTAATCGATAGCGAAATGGTTCGAAATACGCTAGAAACTAATTTCGGCGAAGCCTGCGATCTATTTAGCGCTAGACTTTTGCTTTATACGGTATTTTTAGGCATTTTACCTTGCTTTTTAATTATAAAGACAAAGATTGTTTATCGTCCTATAAAAGCTGAAATCCAAGCAAAGTTAAAAGTCGGTCTTGCCTGCGCCGTTATTATTTCTGTGCTAATTTTAAGTTTTAGCAAATTTTATTCGTCGTTTTTTAGAGAGCATAAATCGCTTCGGTATTATACCAACCCTACTTATTGGATTTATAGTATCGCGAATTTTGCGGTAAAATCCGTTAAATCGGCCCCGAAAGAGTTTCAAAAGATCGGCGAAGACGCCTGGATAAATAAAACTTCGACCGACCCCAAAGAGCTTGTCGTATTAGTCGTCGGAGAGTCCGCCAGAGCGGATAGATTAGCGCTAAACGGTTATAAAAAACCTACCGATCCGCTTTTGTCTAAACAAAAAAACGTCGTTAGTTTAAGCAATGTTTATTCTTGCGGTACTTCGACGGCTTATAGCGTGCCTTGCATGTTTTCATCGCTTACGAGAGAAGATTTCAGCGTGGAAAAGGCGGCGCGCCGCCAAAACGTACTTGATATACTAAAAGAAAATACGAAAAACGTCGAAATTTTATGGCGAGATAATAATTCAGACTCCAAAGGCGTAGCTATAAGAACAGCTTACGAGGATTTCAAAACGCCTAAATCAAATGGCGTCTGCGACGATGAATGCCGCGATATCGGGATGTTAAAAGGGCTTGACGAGTTTATCGCTAAAAACGGCGATAAAGATATTTTAATTATCCTTCATCAAATGGGTAATCACGGTCCGGCTTATTTTAAACGCTATCCGAAAGAATTTGAAAAATTTACTCCCGTATGCAGAGATAGCGAACTGCAAAACTGCTCCGTCGACGAGATAAATAACGCTTACGACAATGCGGTTTTATACACCGATTATTTTCTTTCGAGCGTGATAGATTTTTTAAAGACTTACTCGTCTACGCGCGAGACGGCGATGATTTATATGAGCGATCACGGCGAAAGCCTCGGCGAGAAAGGAATTTATCTGCACGGTATGCCGTATATCTTTGCTCCCGAGGCTCAAAAACGTATAGCGAGCATCGTTTGGCTGGGCGGCGAGATAGAAAAAAGATATGATATAAATAGGATGAAACTAGGCCTTAATAAGATAAAACGGCT
>NZ_CAJPMA010000086.1 GCF_905371695.1 uncultured Campylobacter sp.
CGATCATTTTAAAAACATATGTTTTAATTACCTTTTTGCGACTTTCCGTCGTAGATTATCGCAATTAATAAAATAACGATCGTAAGCGCGCCTCGTTAAGATTGCATTCATTATTATTCCTTAGTTTAATAGCATGCGCCAATAGACGCGCCTTCAAACCGGCCATTTTGCGATTAAGTTTTGCTGCGCGATAAAAATGAAAATTTTAAAAGCGCGGCGGGAATTTAACAAAAACGCGCCGAATATAAGCCCTTAAAATTTTCGCCCCTTTCTAGCATCCTTGGTCACTTCTAAAATCAGCGTTCCGTTTTGCGTCTCATCATCCGCCTCCTCCGCCTCGTAAGCGCGCACTATCAGGCTTTTTGGTAAATTAAACTTAGCTATCACGCGCTCCTCGGCTTCGCGCATCTGGCCGTCGTCGCTCTCGTGATCAAACCCCAAAACGTGTAGCAGTCCGTGCGTAAAAAGCAGCGCCGTCTCGTCGGCCTCGTCGTGCCCTAGCTCGGCGGCCTTCTTGCGCGCTAGATCGACGTTGATCGCGATACAACCCAGCGGCGTGTGTAGCACCGTCTCAAAAGGAAAGCTTAAAACGTCGGTGGTTTTGTCGATACCGCGCTGCTCGCGGTTGATGTCTCGCATTTGCTCGGCGCTAACTAAAATTAGCTCCACGTCGCCCGCCGTCAGCTCGGCGCAGATAGCGTCTAAAATTTCTGGGTATTTCTCGTCGCAAAGTATCATTTTTTGGCTCTTTTAGTTAAAATTTCGTATAATTCTAGCAAAAATCCGCAAAATTTCGGCATACGGACAAGCGGCGAAAATCTAAAATTTAATCCCGCTCAAAGCGAGCGAACGAGAAAGGAAAAATAGTGAAAAAAGCGGTTTGCATTATGAGCGGCGGCATGGATAGCACCCTGTGCGCCGCGCTGGCTAAGCGCGAGGGTTACGAGATTATCGCGCTGCATTTTGACTACGAGCAGCGCACCGCCGCGCGCGAAAGGCGGGCGTTTAACGACGTTTGCGACGCGCTTGGAGTCGCTAAACGGCTAAATTTAGACGTTAGCTTTATCGCTAAAATCGGCGGCAACGCGCTAACGGATACTAGCATCGCCGTGCCCAAAGGCGGGCTAACGCACGAAATCCCGTCCACATACGTGCCGTTTCGCAACGGGATATTCATCGCTATCGCCGCCGCGCTCGCCGAAAAAGAGGGCGCGCAGGCCGTTTTCATCGGCGTAGTCGAGGAAGATAGCTCGGGCTACCCAGACTGCACGGCGGAATTTATCGCTCGCATGAGCGGCGCGATCGACGCGGGTACGGCGCCCGCGACGCATATAAAAATCGTAACGCCGCTCGTAAATTTAAGCAAAGCCGACATCGTCGCAAAGTCGCTAGAAATCCGCTCTCCCGTGCATCTTACTTGGAGCTGCTACGAGCGAGAAGACGCGGCGTGCGGGGAGTGCGATAGCTGTCGGCTGCGGCTACGCGGATTTGAAAAAGCGGGCGCGAAGGATGAGATACCATACGTAACGCGCTAAATTCGCACTAGATTTTAAAACCGTGCGGGCTCGTAAAATTTTATGGATTTAATGCCTAAATTTTATAGCGCGGTACGGCGACGCGGGCGCGTGCTAGCGACCCGTAAATTTAGCCTTTATTTTTAAGCTCGTCGTATTTTTGAGCTATTTTTTTGCTTTTGAGCGGAGCTTAAATTTTTAGAATTTAAAGCCTTGCTTATAGCGGCGTTAGCCTGCGCGGTAAGCAGCTCGTAGATAGAATTTACGCCGTCCGAGCTAGAATTTAGCAGCGACGAAAGTAAATTTTCGCCCTGTAAATTTTGTCCGCCGGCGCCTTTAATTCTAGAGCTAAAATTTAGAGCGTTTAAACTTAGCTTATCCACGTTTTTCAAACCTAAATTTTTTATCGCTCCGCTAATCGCACCGGCGCTAACGGCGGAATTTGCTAGCAGCGAGCTTACGGCTTTGCCCGCCTCGCCTCCGCCAAGCACGCTTGAAAAGTCGCCTTCGTTCGCCTTTTTACTGTCGTATTTAAGCAAAAAGTCAAGAAAACTTCCGCCTGCGCGCGCGGCTTTATACATATTATAACCCGCGCTAGCGGCGGGGTCTAGCCTAAACAAATAGCTTTTATCGTCCATTTTTTATCCTTAAATTTCGCCTAAAAAGCAAAACGCGTTCCTATTTAGGACGCTTGCAGGCGATTAGATATAAATTTTTTTCGCCTTTACCAGCTCAAACGGAAAGACGCCGAATTTCGCCTTAAAAATTTTGCTAAAATGCCCGAAGCTACTGTATCCGACCGCCTGCGCCGCCTCTTTTACGCTAACGTCGTTTTGCGCGAGCAGTTCGCGCGCTAGCCTTAGCCGCTCGTCCGCCAGCATACCGTAAATAGTGACTCCGAAATACTCCTTAAACTCCTTTTTTAGGCTAAATTCATTAGTGGCGCATAACCTAGCCAGCTCTTTAATGGACGGCGGATTTTGCAAATCCGTAAGTAAAATTTCGCGCGCTTTATTTAGCTTCTTTACCGCATCAAGGCCTAAATTTCGCTCTTTTTTAGCACGTTTAGCGTCAAAGCTTCGGTAAATAATCTCTAAAATTTTACTCTCCGTAAAAATTTCGCGCATTTTACCCTCGTAAATTTTAGCGCCATCGAGCTCGTTTAAAATAAGTCTTTGCACGGGCGAAATTTTCTGCTTTTTAACCGCTAAATTTCGGTCCAAATCCAGCCCTTCCAGTACGCCTAACTCGCGAGCAAGCTCTGTTTTAATTCCGATACACTGCGTTTTATAAAATTTATTTTCAAATTCGTGCGCCCCGCTAAAATCGTCCTGCATAGCGCCTACTAAAAATTCTCCGCTTTTTAGCGAAATTTCGCTATTTTGCGCCCTAAATCGCACGCAGTTTTCGCCGGTGTTAAAAAATAAAAACGAATAATTAATCCCCTTGTCGTGGCGGTGAGACAGCGCGCTATTACATAAAATTTCGCTTTTATAATAGCTAAGCTCTGGGCTTACGCTAAAAAGATTAAAGCTAAATTTCATATCGTCGTTTACGAAATTTTTACCCACGTATCGCTTTTTGCGCGCGACGATTTCGTTTGAGACGTCGTTAAAAAATTCGTCTAAATTTTTACTCATTTCTCCCTCCGGCGATAGTATTTTCTCCGTCTAGCGATAGATATTTATTGATAACAATAATCCAATTTTAGTAAAATACGTTTTAAAAATTTATAAAAGGGGAAGTTAATGAAAAATATGCTTAAAATTTCGCTAGCCCTATCGGTAGCGACTAGCGCGGCGCTATTTGCGGACGAGCCCGCGAACGTAAATTTAGAAGAAATTAAAGTCGTAAGCGCGACGGGATACGAGCAAAATATCGCCGATGCGCCCGCGTCTATCTCCGTAATAACGCAAGAAAATATCAAAAAGCGCAACTATCAAGATTTAGCCGACATCGTAAACGACCTGCCTAGCGACGCGACTTATACGCTAGGCGCGGCTAGCAAAAAGGGCATTTCTCTGCGAGGGCTGGGCGCTAAATACACGAAAATTTTAGTAGACGGCCGCCCGGCGACCAGCGATAGCGCCTACAAAGGGCTTCGCGCGATAGGCACGGGTCAAAATTTCTTACCGCCCGCAAGCGCGATAGAGCGCGTGGAGGTGATCCGCGGTCCGATGAGCTCGCTATACGGCAGCGATGCGATGGGCGGCGTGATAAACATAATCACGAAGGGCTTTTCAAACGAAATTTCAGGCAGCGTCGGCGGATACTACACCTTTGCTAGAAAAAGCTACATAAAAGGCGATTACCAAAGCAACTTCTACCTAAACGGCGCGCTAGTGCAGGACGTTTTGGGCTTTGCGCTGGACGGAAAATATTTTAAAAAGATAGAAGATAAAATAAGCTACGGTAGCCGCGAAAACGAGGAGAAAAATTTCGGCGCGAAACTCATGTATAAGCCTACGGACCGCGACGACGTCGAGCTCACGTATAGGCGCGTAAATAACGATTTTCGTAGGAGCGAGGGTAGGACGCTGGGAGCTTCCGGTACCAACGACGGCATTAGATTAGAAAGCGCGAAGGGCTACAACGCAAGCTTATCCCACTCCGGAAAATACGATAAATTACTGCTTGAAAGCTACCTCAGCTACGACGATATGAAAGAAAGCGGCCAGCAAGACTTGCGTCTAAAAACTACGACGCTAAATTCCAAAGGCGCGTACTTTTTTGATTCAAACACCTTAACGCTAGGCGCGCAGTATCGCCGCGAACGCCTAAACGAGGAGGCGACTACCGCGGATGCGGCCAACGTCAAACGCTGGGATTATTCGCTATACGGCGAGGATGGCTATTTTTTAACGGACGCTTTGACGCTAACGGCGGGAGCGCGCTATAACCGCGATAAAGACTACGGCGGACACCTCTCTCCGCGCGGATATCTCGTGTATCACTTAACGGACGCCTTGTCGCTAAAAGGCGGCGTATCGACGGGGTATTCGACGCCCGATATCAAGCAGCGCACCGACGGACTGGCGCTTCCGTTTGCGGGCGGACGCGGCGCGCAGCTGGGTAACAGCTCGCTAAAACCCGAAAAAAGCGTAACCTACGAAGCGGGCGTCGCATACGAAGAGCGCGGCAAATACGCCCTTAGCGCGACCGTATTTCGCACGGACTTTAAAGACGGTATCTCTACGCAAAAGGTTTGTATGGGCGGCCCGTCTTGCAGACATAAAGGCAAAGTTTATCCGCGCGGGATTTGGAATACGATTAACATAGGCAAAGCCGAAGTTAAGGGCGTAGAGCTCACTGCGGACTACGACGTAACGAGCGATTTGGCGCTTCACGCGAACTATACTTACAATAAATCAAAGCAAAAAACAGGCGACGAAAAGGGCCATACGCTAAATAACTTGCCCGTTCACGTCATAAAACTAGGCGCGGATTACGATCTAAACGCGAATTTTAACCTTTGGTCGCAGATGAATTATCTAGGACGCACGAAAGACAGCCTAAGCTACGATAACGACATAGAAAGCTACGTTTTATTCGACTTGGGCTTAACGTATAAAATCACTAAAAACGCGAGCGTAAATTTAAGCGCTTACAACGTATTTAACGAACACGTCGTAACGCGCTCGGGAAGATACGACGTGATGATCGCCGACGGCGCGAAGTATCAAATCGGCTTTAACGTAAATTTCTAAGGTAAGATATGCGGCAAGGGCTTTTTAAAAGGCGAAAATTTTGGTTTAACCTACATCTAACGCTAGCTATCGTTTGCGCTTTGCCGCTTTTTATCGTCGCGCTTTCGGGCTGCGTGATCTCGTATCACGACGAGATAATCGAGCTTTTTGAAAGCAAAACGCAAATTTCTAATGCCGGTAAACCCTTGGCCGTGAGCGAAATTTTGACTAAATTTCGCGAGCAAAAGGGCGATTTTTCCGTTAGCTACGTAAGCTTTAAAAAAGGCGGCGGGGCGATTAAAATTTCTGGAATCGACGGGGCGGGCGCTTTTAATAGCTATTTCGTAGATCCGTATTCAGGCGGCGTAATCTCGCAAAGCGCCGGCGATAAAATCGTAGCCGTCGCTATAAATTTGCATAAAAATTTGGGGCTAGCGCTAATAAATCCGCAAAGCGAGGCTCTAAATTTTACCGGTAAGCAAATCAGCGCGATCTCTACCGCGGCGCTAATCGCGCTGATAATTTCGGGCATTATAATTTACTATCCGTCGTTTCGCACGAAAATTTTGCGGGCGTTTACTATAAATTTTAAGGCGCGCGGATACAACCTACTTTATAAAATTCACGCCGCCGCAGGCGTTTATAGCGCGTCGGTATTGCTTATTATCTGCTTTACGGGACTATATTTTTCATACGATTTTATCGCGCGCGGGACGAATAAAATTTTAGGCGAAAGCGAAATTTTACGTAGGCCTAATTACACGCAAACCCGCGGGCTAGACATAAACGAAACGGATAAATTTTCGCGATTTGACGAGGTTTTAAAAATTTTTAAAAGCGAAAGAGGCGAGAATTACGAGTTTTTAAACATTGCGGTTTCGCGCGGAGCGGGCGTTTTTAACTGTATTTACGCAGACGCGGGCGAGGAAGGCGAGGAGCGGGTAAGCTCGATGAGTATAGACGGGGGATCCGGTAAAATTTTGCGTAATTTACGCTTTGACGACGCTAACGCCAAACCGCCAAGACCGCTTGCTATCACGAAATTTATGCTAAATTTGCACGCGGGCTACGTATTTGGCGAAGCGGGAAAATTTTTATTTTGCCTAAGCTCTTTTTTGGTCGCGGCGTTTATAATCACGGGGTTTTTAATGACGGCAAAGCGGACGAGATGGTAAATTTGCCCTCTACCGAAAGTCTTTAACGTACTCGCACGCGCTAAATTCGCCGAGCTCGCAGCCTCGCTCGTAAAATCCTTTCGCGAATTTTCTATCTTTTTCGACGCCCTGCCCCTTTTCATAAGCAAAGCCGAGATTCGAACACGCCAGCGCATTGCCAAGCTTGCAAGCTTTATAAAAAAGCTCCGCCGCCTTCGCATAGTCCTGCTTCACGCCCTCGCCCTTAAAATAACAAACCCCAAGATCGGCGCAAGAGCCGACGTGTCCGCGCTCGCAAGAGGCCGCAAATATCTGCGCCGCCTTTGCCGTATCCTTTTGCACTCCGTCGCCCATCGCGTAGCTTAAGCCAAGATTGTAGCACGCCGTTTCCTCGCCCAGCTCGCAAGCTTTACTAAACAGCTCGTTCGCCTTTTTGCCGTCCGGGTAGACGCCAAGCCCCTTGCCGTAGCTATACGCCAGACTCGCGCAACCCTCGGCGACGTCCTTTTCGCATGCTCGTCTAAAAAGCTCGTTAGCTTTATCGCGGTCTTGCGCCGCGCCTTGTCCGTTTTGATAAAGCAGCCCTAGATACACGCAAGCCCTATCCGCGCCTAGTTTTATGACGTGAACGGGCAAGTTATTTAGCGTATGGCCC
>NZ_CAJPMA010000087.1 GCF_905371695.1 uncultured Campylobacter sp.
TGTAAAATCTCGTTTAAAACTTAAGGCACTAAATGACAGCACTTCTGGTAGCCGAATACATAGGCATCGCCTCGGCCGCTACGAGCGGATTTATCTTTGCGGTTAAGCGCGACTGCGACTGGCTGGGTATCTTTATCGCCGCGCTTCTAACCGCGCTTGGAGGCGGATTTATGCGTGATGCTATCGTATCGCGCCCGCCGTATTCGTTTACGCACTACGCTCCGTGCATTATCGTGATGGTCATGCTCTTTCTCTCGGCGTTTTTGCGCATTCACAAGCGAAGCGATATCGAGAAAAAATTCCTCTTTGTAACCACCGATGCCGTGGATTTGGTGAGTTTTTCTATCGTTGGGGCGATCGTGGCGCTGCAGTTTGGCTACAACGTCTTTGGCGTCGTGTTGCTCGCGCTTTGCAACGGCGTGGGCGGAGGCATGGTACGCGATATGTTGTTTAACGAAGTACCGTGGTGCCTAAAAACCGGGCTTTACGCGACGGTTAGTATCGTAGTGGGACTGCTTTATTTTGCGATGGATTACGCCGGGCTTACTAGCGTGTTTTGGGTGATGGGGCTTTTGGCGTTTGGTATCGTGTTTAGGCTTGCGGCGTATTATCTTGGCTGGCATTTGCCTAAGCTATAGAAGTGAAACCGCTTTATTTTTGACGAGGCGCTAAATTTATAGCGCAACGGTAGCTTTTTGCTTGCGTGAAAGCAAGCCCGGGCGCTAAATTTTTATGCGCCTGCGCCCTGGGTCGCCGCGCAATCCTAGAATTTTGCTTTCGGGAGCGCGGGTACGTCTACGAAGTTAGTCGTGTGGTAGCCGGGAGGAGTCACTTCCGTAGGAAATGCTTTTTTTAAGAGGCTTCTTAAAATATCGCACCTTCTATCCTCTCCGTCATTCATCATGCCGCCTATATGCCCTACGTTTCCAGCCGCTATGGTTATACCGGGTCTTGCCGGATGTTCAGGTGAAAAATAAACGTTGTCTATATTGGAGGATGCTATATATACGCACATTTTTCCAAAAGCCATACTTGCTTTATTTGAATATATAGGTACAGCAGCTCCATCTAGCGGGAGCACAAGGGTGCCTTGTATCCCACCTGAAAAAGTAGCCCAGCCTTTCGGAAATAGCTGATATGTGTCCTCTGCGATCTCTACTCCGATACTTGATGTTGCCTCTACGGGTCCCCATAGACTAGAAGGGATGGGGTAGGCTTTAAATTTTATGTTACTATTGCCCGTAGCGGTTACGTGATTAATTACGTCGTTTACCGCGGTTTTGATCTGCGTAGCCATCGCGACCGCCCACGCTTCGTCTCTGCTTGCTTGCAGTCTAGGTATGGCCACGGCGGCTAGGATACCTATTATGACGATGACGAATATTAACTCAATCATCGTAAACGCGCGAAAGAAATTCGTCCTTTTTGAATGCGCCGGTTCTATTTTATTCTCTCTTGCGATATAATTTTGTTTCATACTTCTCCTTTTGTAGTCTAAAATTTCGCAATTATATCTAAATATAAAATTAATTCCAAATAGAAGTATAAAAAAGGATGTGAGATTTAGATTAATTCGTCGACGAAAGCGCAAAATCTAAATTTATAAAAGCCGATATGCGAAGGATAACGCTAAACGCGTTAAACTAGACAAGAGTTTGCAAGAGGGCGGCCGAGGACGCGCTAAAACCGCGCGCCTAAGCCGCTAAATTTTACTTCTCAAACGCCTTTTCTACGCTAAACGGAAACGCCTGATAGCCCATCGCGTTGGTCATTTTGATTTCGATCGACGGCTCTTTTGCGCCCCACTCAAACTCGTTGATGTGAGGGCTAGGCACGCCGACCGGGCGACCTTTGGCGATGTCAAACTGCATGCCCGCGACCGCGGAGTAAACCATCACGCTATCAAGGTCGTCTTGATACTGCGCTAGCGAAGTAACCGAGCTGTACCACTCGCTGCCGCGCTGTTTGCCGTACTCCCAGACCTGCTCGACGGTTTTAGCTTTTTCGTCGATTTTATAAACGACCGCGCGGGAGTATTTCATGCCCGCCATTGCAGGCTGCTCCATGCCGCGAGTGTCGCCGTTGTCAAAGACGGTGAGATAAACGAGCCCTTTTTTAGACTTGCTATCGATGCGAAATGCCGTATGCTGCGTCCACTGCCAGTCAAATCCGCCTTTCTCGCTCTCATATCCCGGGCATTTTGAGTACTCGTCCTCGCAGACGATTTTTTTGCCGTCTTTATCTACAGGCTGGAGCAAGTAGCCCTTAAACTGATCCTTCCAACCTTTGTGCGCGCCCATTATCCACTTGACTTTTTTGTCGCGGCCGATCTTGATGACGGCGTCTTGGTGGCGGCTGGAAATGATGATGCTATCGTCGCTTGGATCATAATCCACGCTATTTACGTGCGCCCAGTTGCGTCCGGGGCCCGAGCCCACGATATCGCCCCATTTTTCGTTCGTATCCATCGCGGCTAGCTCGTCCGAGCTAGCGGTATGGCCTGCCTTGCTAGCGTCGATATTTAGGCACACCGCGCCCTGGTCGAGCGTTTTTAATACGATATCGCGGTATGGATCTAAAATTTCATACAGCCTAAAATCATCCACGACGTTGCCGTCTCTATCGACCTCGACGATGACGTCGCGCACGGTGCGGACGTTTTTGCCGTCGGCGCGTTTATAGTTGGCGTTTGCCGCGCGAAGGAAATAATGCCCGTTTTGCGCCACGTCCATAGAGTGCGAGAAGTCGTTGTAGCCCGCAGGTAGCTCGCGGTTAAAGATTTCGCGGCCCATTATGTCGTATTTGGCGTATCTTTGGCCGTATCCCCACGTCATCGCGCCGTCGTCGTTTTGCTTAAAGCCCATCATGACGCCCGCGCTAAACGGCTGCTTGAGGTCGTAAATTTTACTCGGCTCCAGATACCAGCGCACCTCGCCTTTTGTGTCTAGCACGAAGTTGTTCGGGCTGTAGTTCCACTCGATCGCGCCACCTGCGGGGTTGTTCCACACGACTTTGGTACCCTTGCCAGTTTTATTTACGAAGTTATTTACGTAGTAGAGGCGGTTGGCAAATTTGGCACTCGGAGCTTTCACGACCTCGATTTTATCAAACAACGCGCCCTTTTGAGACGGCATGCCCGAGCTTTCTAGATAAATCGCAGGCGCGTAAATTTTATAGCTTTCTTTTATGCGCTCGGTTTGGCCCTTATAAATTTTATCGTACTCGACCTCGACGGTGTTTTGGTAGTCCGGATATAGTCCGAAAACAGGTATTCCGCCGTGCGTGCGAAGGTGCTTGTCGGCGACCTTATAGCTGATAACCTGACCGCCCGGTTTTGGCACGATAGTGACTTTTGCATTTGCTAGCGTGTAGCCGCCGTTTTTGATCACCGCCGTTAGAGGCGCGATGTCGTACGGATTAACGACCACTTCGCCGATCTTGCCCGGGATGCCGTAGTCTATGTGCGCGCCGCTAGGTCCGCCGATAGCTAGCGCGCTAGTAGCTAAAACACCGCTAAGCGCCACTGAAAGCATGATACTCTTTTTCATTTCGTCTCCTTTTGTGGGTTTGACGAAATTATAGCGAGGCAGACTTGCTTAAAAATAACGCAAAACTTAAAATTTATTTAAAATTTTTGAGTAGAAGTGGTATTAGGCGGCGCATTTACCGCCTAAAATTTAGTCTAAATTTTTAAAGTATTTGTCGCTATTTTTCTCGACGTGCTTGATGTTAAAATGGACGAATTTATATCCGCCAAAAAGCGCCAAAACCCAAAGAAAAAGAAAAACTATCGCTTCTATCATTTTTATCCTTAATATGCGTGATGATCGCGCTCTATCTCGCTTGCGGTGATCTTTTTGCTATCCATCGCGCGCCAAACCGCGACGATATAGCCCAAAACTACGGGTACCAAAAAGCTTACGTAAAACATTACGTTTAGCGTGTAGCGGCTGGAGCTTGCGTTTTTGATGGTTAGCGAGCTTTGCAAATCGCTAAACGACGGATAAAATGCCGTGCCGTTTAGCCCCGATATCAAAAATAACGCGGTAACTACGAGCACGACGCCCGCGCCAAAAGGCACGATGCCGTAGATGCTTTTCGTAAACGCACCCTTAAATACGCCAAACAGCACGCCGCAAACGCCCGCGACCGCCGCAACGGCTATTATCGGCATATCGGCGAAATTATGAGCGTATTTAAACGCGACTACGGAAACTTCGCCCGCTTCGTCGTAACCAAAGCCCGGCTTACTGAGCACCCAAGCGGCAAAAGCTAGAAAAAACGGCAAAAACAAAATCGTATTTTTTAGCGCCGCTTTTCTGGCGCTAGCTCTTATCTCCTCATCGTCGATGTTGTTGATGAGGTAGAGCGCTCCGCCTACGCGAGAGAGAAAAAACACCGCGATGCCTAGCGGATAGAGCATGATGTTGCCTAGCGCTTCAAGTCCTCGAAACGGCGTTTGCCACTGCACGAAGTTGTGCTCGTTTAGTAAAAAGTCGCTGCCCGAAAAAAACGTGCTAATCGCCATGCCGATGAGTATAACGCCCAAAGAGCCGTTAATAAAAAGGAAAATTTCATAGGTTTTTTGGCCCAGGAAGTTATCCGGTTTTTTGCGGTACTCGTAGCTCACGGCTTGGAGGATAAAGCAAAACAAAATCGCCAGCCACACCCAGTACGCGCCGCCGAAGCTTGTCGCGTAAAATAGCGGAAACGCCGCGAAGCACGCGCCGCCGAACATTACGAGCGTGGTAAAAGTAAGTTCCCATTTGCGCCCGATAGAATTTATCACCATGTCCTTTTGAAGCTCGTTTTTGCAAAGCCCAAAAAGCAGCGTCTGCCCGCCCTGAACGAACATCATAAACACTAGCAAACCGCCTAGCAAGCTAACTACGCACCACCAGTAAATTTGTAAAAATTCTAAACTAAGCATGGTTTTCAAATCCTATTTTTATCTGTTTTAGCATGATTTTTATCTCGGCTATCAAAAGCACCGTAAATAAAACGGCAAATAGCCAGAACGAAATTTTGATGTTGGTGTCGGCCAAATTCGTCGCTCCCACGCCCACGGTCATGAGGTCTTGCACGACCCACGGCTGGCGCCCTACTTCGGCCACTATCCAGCCCGCCTCGATCGCTACCAGTCCTAGCGGGATACTAAATACGCACGCCCACAACAGCTTTTTGAAATTTTCGATATCGTTTGCCATCGTAAGATACGTAACGACCAAAAATAATGCCAAAAAGTAAGTACCAAGAGCCACCATCAAGTGAAAGCTATAAAACGTAATGCCGACCGGCGGTACGGCGCTTTCCGGGGATTTTAGATAGCCGTAGCCTAGAAATTTCATATTTTGAGCCAGAGTTTGCTCGGCTTGCTCCATCGCGGCTTTATCGCCCGATTTTTTAGCGGCGTTGTAGCTAGCTAGCGCGCTAACTGCTAGCGAGCCTTTGGCCATCTTGCTTGCGACGCTCTCGATATTTTGCGCTTCGTTGCCGTAGACTAAATCCTCGATGCCCGGAGTAAAACTGTCGAATTTTCTAGTAGCCATGATTCCAAGCGCGTAAGGCACTTTTAGTTCGAGCAAAAATGCGTCCTTGCCGTCGCCATGTTTTTTAGACGGATCTAGTACGCCCATCGCGACTAGGCCGGCATTTTGTTCGCCTTTATAAAGGCCTTCCATCGCGGCTAGTTTCATCGGCTGAGTACGAGCGACCTGATATGCGCTCTCGTCGCCGCTAAACATCAAAAACAGCGACGTCGCAAGCCCGAAACTTGCCGCTACGACGATGGATTTTTTAGCCATGATTAGGTGGCGTCCTTTTAGGATAAACCACGCTGAAATTCCTATCACGAAAAGCGCGCTAGCGACGTAGCCGCTAGTAACGGTGTGTAAAAATTTGATGATGCCAACGGGGCTAAGCGCTACCTCGAAGAAATTTTCCATTTCCATTCTAGCGGTTGCTGGGTTAAATTTCATACCCACCGGATACTGCATCCAGCCGTTTGCGATGAGGATCCAAAGCGCGCTCAAATTTGAACCGATAGCCACGAGCCAGGTCGAGATGAGGTGGAATTTCTTGCTAACCTTATCCCAGCCAAAAAACATAACGGCAAAAAACGTCGCCTCCATAAAAAACGCGAGCAAGCCCTCGATAGCTAGCGGCGCGCCGAAGATGTCGCCGACAAACCAGCTGTAGTTCGCCCAGTTGGTGCCGAACTCAAATTCCATTATGATACCGGTAGCTACGCCGATAGCGAAGTTTATACCGAAGAGTTTGAGCCAAAATTTGGTGATTTTTAGCCACTGCTCGTTGCCGGTTTTGACGTAGATGCTCTCCATAATGGCAATGATAAAACTAAGTCCCAGCGTGAGCGGAACAAACAAAAAGTGGTAAATCGCGGTGAGCGCAAACTGCGCGCGCGACCAATCGACCGAAGCGATATCGGGCATCGTTAAATCCTCCTAAGTATTTCCCGAGGACGCCATTTAAAGAGCCGGCAAAATTTCGACTCGATGAACTATACGTCCTATCTACGCCTAAATTTTACGCCTTAACCTTCAAATTCGCCTCGCGATATTTTTGCCTTGTTTAAATTTTATTTTAATTCATTTCAAAAAGTGTGAATTATATTACGAAATTTCCATTTTACGCTTAAATTTTATAAATTTGGCTATTTCGCTTTGTCGGTTAAATTTTCGATCACGAAGTCGCTTTTTTGCTCGTCGCTCGTAAATTTTGTATTTAGCGTTTCGTTAAAGAAAAAGACTTTCAAAATGCCGAACATTATGAGAAGCTTTACTAAAATTATCAGCCACAGCCGCCTGCCGACTTTCATATTTTTAAAGCCGTCTACGTATAAATTTAAGATATT
>NZ_CAJPMA010000088.1 GCF_905371695.1 uncultured Campylobacter sp.
GCTCCGTCTTTTATATCTCTTAGCACGGGTTTTATGGAGGCTAGTTTTATTTTTGGGATATTCAAATATTCAAACATACCTTCAAAGACGTTAAGCCCTCGTATTGCTAATATTTTTGAATCCGCATACTCGGATTGCGAGTATGTACCCTGTGTCATATCTGGTGCATAACCAAGTATAGTTTTGGTTATTTTATATTTTACTTGATCTTCGATATCGTCTTTCCTTGGCCTTTTTGAATGCCCCATTAAATTTTTTAAAGTGTCTTGATATTCGATAAAATTCCTGGAACACAGATACTCATCAATCGCGTTAGCAAAATTTCCCCTAAGTCTATGGACGCTTACCGTATTATCTTTTATTACCTTATCTATTTCGGCATTGAGAGCTTTGGATAAAGTTCCTTTATTTGAATATACTTTTTTAATTTTTGCAATCCAATCGTATTTGTAGAGATCTTTCAATAATGGATGTAAAGGCACATTTCTATAAAACACCTTTCCGGCACCTTGCTTCGCAGTTTTTACCTTTAAAAACGGATGATTGCAATCCGTGCAAAAACTATCTTTATTTAAATTATAAAATTCCTCCGTTCTTATGCCAGTTATTAGTAGAAATCTTAAACAATCTAGTAGCTCTTTTCGTATGCCGCTATTTTTACCGCTAAATAATTCTTTTAACTCATCGAGAGTAAAATTTCTTTTATACGTTACGTTTTTATTTACCCCGTGGTCAGTAAGTTTTTCAAACGGATTATTATTTACTTGCTTTATTAATACTATATAGTCGAAAAAAATTCTTAACCTACCTATTATATTATTTAATGTTTTTTTGCTTATTGTTTTACCTTTCTCATCTTTTTTTGTAAATATATGGTTTTGAAATTCATCTACATCTAATTTTTCAATCTCGTATATTTTATTTTCCTCCATATATTTAATTAGCCGGTTCACGTCTTTTATGTATCTTAGCCTTGTTTCTTGCGTGTATCCTCGTTTATCGCATTCGCGCTCTATAAATTTATTGCATATGGTCTTCAAATTTATACTAATTTCTAGCTTTTGGTTTTTCGGTAAAAGCTCTTTTTGCTTTTTCGGTAATTTTTTAAGCGTTTCGCTCTCTAAGTACCCTGCAATATTGTCTGGTACAAATCGGTTATTGATAAATCTGCCGCCTTTTACTTTTTCATCCGTTAAAATGCCGTACTTTATTACTTCTTCGGGTATATCGTAATTTTTAATATCTATTACGCTTGTTTTTGGCTCATTTTGCACATCAAGTTCGTTAACCGAATTCATGACGCTTTGAATTTTTATTGCAGTATCTTTGAAAACGACTTGAACGTAATATTTGGTAGGCATTGAGTCGTTTAATTTTTTTAAAATATCCGCTCTTTTTAGCCATTTATCTTTGTCTTTTGTATTTCTGGCATAATTCTTTACGCAATAGTCCATATCTCTCTCAAGCCGCTCCTTATCTAAGGTGTTTCCGATAAAGCCCATCTTGATATTGTCTGTTTTGTTTATAAAAGCCTTTTTTACGCCAGAGTAAAACCCAGAAAGCCTACCGAAGTCCACGTTTTTCTCGTCAAGTAAATTTAAAATCTCTTTCTTTATATTTCACCTCTTCTTGCCAAATTATACATAACTAGCCAAAGATATTCAATAGAATTTCATCGCTAGAGATTGGAAAATGCATTTAATCCATCCATTGCTTTTAATTTTGCCTTTAGCGAGATATCCTTGGCGTATACGTCTGTTGCTAGATCGGTAGCGTGCCCGAGCAGCACCGAAGTAACATCCGTAAAACCATTTTCTAAGGAGTAATTTTTAATAGCGGACGCAAAATTTGCCCTCAGTCTATGAAAGCTTACGTTGGAGTCCGGTAAAACGGCATGAATATGTTTATTAAGCCTTTTTCCAAAATAATTACAATCGCTTTTGCCTCTTTTTATTTTCGTTAGCCACTTTATATCGCTTAGACGATATATATTTTTATGTATCGGCAACTCTCTAAATTTAACGTCTCCGCCTTTTTGCTTGGCAGTTTGAACTTTGATAAATTTAATTCCGTCTCGCTCGCTTACGCTACTTTCATCTAAGCTCCAAATTTCGCTAAGCCTAAGTCCAGTATGCAAGGCAAACGCCATATAATCTTTAAGCTCCTTTTTATCGGTCTTAAAAATCTTAGCCAGTTCGTCCATGCTAAAATTATCCTTCGGCGATTTTTGATCTTTGGAAATTTTAAACGAACTTAAAAGCTTAAACGGATTTTGAGATATAAGGCCTATTTTTATAGCGTAGTCGAACATTCTACTTGCGTAGCACGTGTAGTTATTGATGGTCTTTTTGTTAAGCTTTTTATTATTTAAGAGATGTAATTGAAAATCCTCGCAGTCCTGATAAGAAATTTGGGTTATCTGCTTGTGCTTAAAATAAATGTCGAGCGCTTTGGCTACCCTCTGATAGTATCCGGCATTTTTACTATTTGACTTCTTGCTTTCGTTTTGAGCGTATCTGAATGCTATATCCGTAAATTTTATCGATTTTTGCGTTTTCTTTGGCCTATGGTTTTCTTGACATTCTTTTTTATCGACCAACATATCGTTGTCGGCTTTGGTAATCCCATAAATACCCGATATAACTTTTTCAAATATTTCTTTATATTCGGTCGTCGATAGTCGATGCGATTTATTTTTAATATTTTTCTGAATGTTGCGTATCTTGTATCTTAACGGTAAATCAATAAATTTTTTGGTTTGAACAGAATTACGTCTATTATCGGCTTCGTTTTTAATTTTTAAAGCGATGGCTTTGGCTTCAAACTCATTGTCTGTAAACAAACAATACTTGACGGTGATAATTTTATCATTTTTCAAGGCTTTATCGAAATAGTAGTAGCTTGGTCTATTTTTGATTCGAGTTATTAATTTAGAAGTCATTACAAACTCCTAATCTAATAAGCAAGCGATGTAACAGAAATCCAAATTTGGTGTAACAAAATAAAATCGTCCGAAATTTAAGACAAAAATATGATGATATAAACTGCTTAAAAATGCTGAAATACAAGTATCTAAAGATATATTTTAAGAGTGGTTGTGGCCGGGAGATAGGGATTCGAACCCCAGGAGGCTTTCACACCTCAACGGTTTTCAAGACCGCCGCTTTCGACCGCTCAGCCATCTCCCGAATTAAAGATTTGTGATTATAACCAACTTTGCTTAAAATTTACTATAATCTATAAAATTTACTCTGTTTTTTCTTTAATATATGTAGCTCCATCATTTATCTTTTCTTTGGTCCATTCTTTAGCATTATGAGTATCTTCTTTTACACCATGCCAAGTATTTGAACAACCAGCTACAAAAAAAGCTATACAAGCTACTAAAAATAAATTTCTCACTGTTATTCCTTCGAGTAGTTATTTTTGAAGTTTGGAGGCGACACCCGGATTCGAACCGGGGATCAAAGCTTTGCAGGCTCATGCCTTACCACTTGGCTATGTCGCCGTTTCGTGGTGCCCAGAGCCGGACTTGAACCGGCACGGAAGAAAATCCGAGGGATTTTAAGTCCCTTGTGTCTACCATTCCACCACCTGGGCGTTACGTCTAAAATTTGGAGCGGGAAACGAGATTCGAACTCGCGACCCCAACCTTGGCAAGGTTGTGCTCTACCCCTGAGCTATTCCCGCGGTTTAAAGAGCGCAATTTTAACCAACGTTTGCTTAAAATTTTATTTTGTTTATTCGAATTTCAAAATTTTATAAGCGTTAAAAAGGTAAAATGCCAAATCTTTTGGGGTTATAGCTCAGCTGGGAGAGCGCTTGAATGGCATTCAAGAGGTCGGCGGTTCGATCCCGCTTAACTCCACCATAGTAAATTTATCCAGAAAAATATTCGTGTTCGCCGAATTTAGCCAAAGGACGACGATGAACCATCCCATGCGGGAATATCGCTAAAAATAGCCTAAAATCCAAAATCGCTAATTTAATAAAACTTGCGGCTCATTTAATAGGAAACGAATATTACAAATTTCACTTTTCATTACGCAAATCGGGCTGTCATCCGCCTTTAAATCTTCTCTGCGAGCGTTTTTGAGATTAGCTTGAAAATTTTTTACTCCGTAGGCCATACGTTTGGTTTTTGGATTAAAATTTTGGGGCGAAACGTTCAAAACTATCTCAAAAACGACAAGCTTATAATGCGAATATTTAAAAATTAAATTTAAAGGAATCAAAATGATAAAAACTTACGTTACGGGTTTTCCGCGAATCGGAGAAAAAAGAGAGCTAAAACGCGCGCTAGAAGGTCTTTGGAGTAAAAAAGAGGGTTTTAGCGAGGAGAATTTGCTAAGCGTCGCTAAAACGCTAAAAAACAGACACTGGCAATATCAAAAAGACGCCGAAATTTCGGCTATCAGCGTAAACGATTTTTCGTTTTACGACTTGATGCTAGACGCCATCGTGGCATTTGGCGCGGTACCGCCTAGATTTGCGAATTTAAGCGGATTAGAGCAGTATTTCGCCTGCGCTCGCGGCAACGAAAAAGGCGTAGCGATGGAGATGACTAAGTGGTTTAACACGAACTACCACTACATCGTGCCCGAACTTAGCGCCCAGACGTCGTTTAAACTTGACGCGTCAAAAATCATTAACGAATACGAAGAGGCAAAGGCCGCCGGCGTAAAAGGCAAGATAAATTTAATCGGCCCTATCACGTTTTTAGCGCTTTCAAAGACCACCGACGGCAGCTGCGCGCTTTGCCATTTAGACGCGCTAACGGCGCAATACGTCAAGCTTTTAGATCAAATTTCAAAGCTAGATGGCGAAATCCTAGTCCAGCTAGACGAGCCGATATTCGTAACTAGCAAGGGCGACGCGCTAACGGATAAAATCGCGCCCGTCTACGAGAAGCTAACCGCGGCCGCAAGCAACGTAAAAATCGTTTTTATGACCTATTTCGAACACGCGCTAAAAGCCGTGGGCGAAGCGCTAAAAACTAAAATTTACGGCATCGGGCTTGATTTTGTCTACGGCGAGAAAAATATCGAGGCGCTGCCTGCTATCGCAAACTCCAACGTGAAACTTTTCGCCGGCGTCGTAAACGGCAGAAACGTTTGGAAAAGCAACATCGACGAGCGCGTAAATTTCGTCAAGCAAATAGCGCAAAAACTAGGCGGCAAGGACTTTTACGTAGGATCTAGCTGCTCGCTGCTCCACGTGCCTTTTACTCTAAAATACGAAGAAAAGCTAAATCCCGAGGTCAAAAGCTGGCTAAGTTTCGCCGTTGAGAAGCTAAGCGAAATCGCAATCATCGCAAAGCTCGCAAACGGCGCGGCTCTAAACGAAAACGAAGCCAAAATTTACGCCGAAAATAAAGCCAGCGCGAACTCCCGCGCGAATTCGACTCTCATCCACGACGCCGCCGTTCAGGCTCGCGTTGCGAATTTAACCAAATTCGAGCGCGAAGAGAAGTTTGAAGACCGCATCAAAATCCAGCACGAAGTCCTAAACTACGGCGTCCTGCCGACTACGACGATAGGTAGTTTCCCGCAGACGGTAGAGCTTCGCGTTCTGCGCCAAAATTTCAAAAAAGGCGAGATCAGCGAACAACAATACAACGACGGCATCAAAAAATACATCGACGAGTGCGTGAAATTTCAAGAAGACGTCGGACTTGACGTGCTAGTCCACGGCGAGCCGGAGAGAAACGATATGGTCGAGTATTTCGGCGAGCAGATCAAAGGCTACGCGTTTAGCGAAAACGGCTGGGTACAAAGCTACGGCAGCCGCTGCGTGAAGCCGCCTTTGCTTTTCGGCGACGTGAGCCGTCCAAAAGCTATGACGGTCGAGTGGATATCCTACGCGCAAAGCCGCACGAAAAAGATAATGAAAGGAATGCTAACGGGCCCGGTAACCATCCTAAACTGGAGCTTCGTGCGCGACGACAAGCCGCGAGCCGATATCGCTAAGCAGCTTGCTCTATGCATCTACGACGAGATCGCCGATCTGCAAGACGCGGGCATAAAAGTCATCCAAGTAGACGAAGCCGCGTTTAAAGAGGGCTATCCGCTACGCGACGAAAATATCGGCGCATACGAGAAATTCTCGGTCGATTGCTTTAAGCTCTCGGTCGCTTCGGCTCGCGCGCAGACGCAGATACACACTCATATGTGCTACTCGGAGTTTAACGACATCATCAAGACCATCGAGGCGATGGACGCCGACGTTATCAGCATCGAGACGGCTCGCAGCGGCAACGAACTGCTAAAAATCTTTAAATCCGTGGGCTACAAACAAGAAGTAGGCCCGGGTATCTACGACATCCATAGTCCGCGCGTACCGAGCGTCGACGAGATGGTCGCGCAGATCAGGGCGCTGCTAGAAGTACTGCCTAAAGAACAACTCTGGATCAACCCGGACTGCGGCCTAAAAACCCGCAAATGGGAAGAGGTCGAGCCGAGCCTAAAAAATCTCGTGCAAGCCGTCAAAATCGTGCGAAATTCATAAATTTAGAGCTTCGCTTAAATCTCGCCGCCTTTTTGCTATCTAGCAAACGGGCGGCGGTTTAAATTTAGCGGCTTTGCGCTAGGCTGATTTCGCCCTTTTTTGGTGTGAATTTATCGCGGGTTAAATTAGGCTTAGATTTTGCAAAATTAAGCTCGTAGCAAAGCAAAATTTGCGGGATTTTGGCTAAAAGCAAACTAAGTTTTCTTCCGTGCCGCAACCGTAAATTTAGCCGCAAACACCGCGTTTTCTACATATTAAATTTGGAAATTTCATGCT
>NZ_CAJPMA010000089.1 GCF_905371695.1 uncultured Campylobacter sp.
GACCTATCCTAACTTATAGGGTAGATATAAAATACTTTGGAGAAATAGATATACCTAATACTACCGATGATTGCACCGGAAGTAGAGTAGAATCTATGTCCGGCAACGAAAACGGAATCGTAATGCTTGACGTATTCGTAAAATCCGTTCCTAACGTAACCCCCACCCCTATAAGCTTCCACAAGCGCACTATCCAAAAGCTCTAAATTTCAGCGCTTTTATGTTATAATCGCGTCACTTTCATACAAAGGAGACGCGATGAACGCAAGTATCGTAGGAAAACAATTCGAGCTAACCGAGCCTATCAAAAGCTACATCCAAAACGCATTTGAAACGCTCGGAAAATACAATCTTGATATTATTTCGACCAGATGCGTCGTCTCGGCGGACGAGAAAAACGGCAAAAAAGGCTTTAACGTCGATCTGTCGCTAAATTTAGCGCGAAAAGAGACCGTCGTAATTAGCCACAAAGACAAAGATTTATACGCCGCCATCGATCTTGCCGTAGAGCGAGCGTCTAAAATTTTACGCCGAGAGCACGACAAAATGACGACCGTCAAAGGCAAAGACGACGCAAAAGAAGCGCGCTCGCGAATCGGCGAAATAAGCGAGATAATCGACGGCGTAGATGAAATCGTACCTATGGAATTAGAGCTTTATAAACCGCTTGAAATCGAAGAAGCGTTGGAAAAACTAAAAAATAGCGATATGCAGTTTTACGTATTTAACGACATAGACGCCAAAATGCGCGTCATATACAAACGCTCCGACGGGAAATTCGGACTTTATTAAAATCGCGGCGAGCTACGGCTCGCCCTAAAACCGTGCTTAACAATGACTTTACTAAAACCTCCTAAATTTTACCGCTTTGAAGTTCTATCTACAAAATTTTGCGCCTCGAATTTTAGCGCCTATCGCTTGCTTGTCCGCATAAATTTACGCTCAGGCGGAACTAAACGAAATTTTAATGCCCAAGCTTAGATTTGCATTTAAAAGTTGGAATCCGACGATCGGCTGCTCTAAGATCAGCGAAGGCTGCCTAAACTGCTATGCGCAAGCTTTTGCGCTTCGCTTACAAAGACTAGGAAGCGAAATTTATAAAGATGGTTTTGCGTTTAAAATGCTACCGCAGCGCCTAGCCGAGCCGCTTAATAATAAAACGCCGACGATTTATTTCGTAAATTCGATGAGCGATCTATTTCACGAGCAAATCGCGCGCGAGTTTTTAGATAAAATTTTATGCATCGTAGAGCGCTCCCCGCGGCATCAATTCCAAATCCTAACCAAACGCCCGCAGCGTATGCGCGAATATTTTTCGACCCGTCCCATCCCGCCTAATCTCTGGCTAGGCGCGACGGTCGAGTGCACCCGCCGCAAAGACCGCATCGAGCTAATAAGAGATATAAACGCAAGCGTAAAATGGCTCTCGTGCGAGCCGCTCGTAGAGTCTTTGGGTAAACTCGATCTGCGCGGCATCGACTGGGTCGTCGTAGGCGGCGAAAGCGGGATAAACGCGCGGGCGATGAAGCCCGAGTGGGCGCGCGAAATCTTACGCGCTTGCAACGAACAAGGCGTAGCGTTTTACTTTCACCAATGGGGCGCATACGGCGAGGACGGGGTTTTGAGAAGCAAAGAAGCAAACGGCAAAACCTTGGACGGTAAAATTTATAGACGCTATCCGCCTAAAATCGAAGCTATGCTTTACGAAAAGACGCTATTTGACTAAAAATTCGGCGTAAATTTCGGCAAATTTTACGGAAGCATAAATTTGCGGCAATCTCTCAAAACTTGCCGCAAAATTTAGTCCGTGCGGAAATACCGAGCAGCACAGAGGGCGCATTAAAAGCTTTTTTGCGGGTTAAAAAACCCTCTAACCAGCGCTAAGCAGATAAAAAACGAAAACGTCAGCAGCGCGTAAAACACCCACGAAACGATCGGATTGGCGCGCGTATCGTCGTTTGCTAGCTCCTTAATAGACGTTACGTTTCTAAACGCATCAAACATCGCGATCCGCCAGCCGTAAAATTTTAGCTGTGCGTGCACGGGAGTAGGCGCGCTTGCATAGCTGACCGCCTTTGCCTGTAAGTCCGCGGAGTTAAACTTAAAATAAAACGGAAATCCCCAACGCGTATCTTCGTTTCGGTACGGCATGGTTTTCTCGCCGCTTACGCTTTTGGTATAAATAAAATACACGTCGCGCGTCGGTCCGTCTGCCGGGTTGTCCGCGCCAATGAATCCGTCTTTATCCATGCGCTTGACCTCGCCGCCCGTGATATAAACCTCGTCGTAGTGCGGAAAGGCGTAGCTAACCAAAAGTCCGAGCGCCGCGTGCGCGACGAGAACGATAAAAATCAGTCCGTATTTCGCGATTTTTTTAATCAAAAGCATCCTTTTTAAAATTTTGCGTATTTTACCGCGAAAAGCTTAACTGCGCGATAAATCTAAATTTCAGCCTTAAAATCGCAAAATTTAACCTAAATTCTAAAGGGTAAAAATAAAATCTCGTAATTCTTGCGCCCTACCCGCAGTAGATGCCTAAAAATACGGCGTAAAATTTAAGCTCTGCGTCGTTTATAAATTTCGCGCCGTTTCGCGAGATAGATATGCCAGTCGCCTCTTTCGGCGATGGAACTTTAAGCAAATCGCCGCCGAGCTAAATTTAGACGCGAACGCGCTTTTAATCGTCTAAATACAACGGCGTAAATTTGAAAAAATAAAGATTAAAAATTTAAAAGATGTTTCGCGATTAAATTATGAGAAAATTTTCAGAGCGCTAGTTTTAGTAATGGAGTTAAAATTTAAAAGTTAGGGCGATCAAAGACCGCCCCGTAAATTAAGCCGCGTTGTTTCTGTTTTTACCGAATACGAATTTGCAAATTTGTATAAAGAAGCAAACCGCGCCGATAATTAAGATCGTATCGCCGATTAATCGCAACCAGCGTAAATCTTGCAAGAACGGCTGCTGTAAATACTCAGCGCCTCTTGCGTACCACATTCCCACGTCGATCGCGGCAAACGCCTGGAACATTCCGATAGGAAGCAGCGATAGTAAAATCATTAGCATCAAGCCCCAGTTTAGCGACCAGAAGCCGATCTTCATTAGCCCTTCGTCGAATTGCTTGTCTTTAAATAGATAAATCGCGGCAAGCAACACGAAGCCCAGCGCCAAAAAGCCGTAGACGCCAAATAGCGCGGCGTGTCCGTGAACCGGCGTAGTATTTAGGCCTTGGATATAAAATAGCGCTAACGGCGGGTTAATAAGGAAGCCGAACACGCCCGCGCCCAGCATATTCCAAAACGCAACCGCGATAAAGCAGTAAAGCGGCCATTTAAGCGTTTTAGCCCAAGTTTGCGCAAATTGCAATTTATAATGCTCAAACGCCTCGGCGCCTAAAAGAACCAAAGGAACTACTTCAAGAGCCGAGAAACTAGCGCCCACGGCCATTATCGGAGTAGTCGTACCCGCAAAATATAGGTGATGGAAGGTACCCGGAATTCCGCCGATTAGGAAAATACTACCGCTAGCAATCGCCGTATATGTCGCAAATCTCTTACCGACTAGTCCGAGGCTAGCAAATACGAACGCAAGCGAAGCAGTCGCGAATACCTCGAAAAATCCTTCGACCCAAAGGTGAACGACCCACCAGCGCCAGTATTCCATTACAGGGATCGGGCTTCTTTGTCCGTAGAATAGTCCCGCGCCGTAAAATAAGCCGACAGCGATCGTGGAAGCAGTGAAAATAGCAAGCAAGTTTTTATCTCCGCCCGCTTTAAACCCGCCTACGAATCCGCGAAGCACTAGTACCATCCATATAACTAGGCCCACGAAAAGGATTAGCTGCCAAATTCTACCTAGCTCTAAATACTCGTATCCTTGGTGACCCAGCCAGAAGCTCATACCGATCTCCATTTTGCCCGCGATCGCCATATATTCGCCGATGAAGCTACCTACGACTAGGAAAAGAAGCGCGTAGAAAAGCAGATCCACGCCCAACTTTTGAAATTTCGGATCTTTGCCGCCGTTAATAATCGGAGCAAGGAAAAGTCCCGCGGTCAAAAAGCCCGTAGCGATCCAGAAAATACTAGCTTGGATATGCCAAGTCCTAGCCAAAGAGTAAGGAATGATCTGAGATAAATTTATGCCGTAAAATTCCTGACCCTCTACAGTGTAGTGAGCCGTAAAGCCACCTATTAATACCTGAAATACGAATAGTGCAAGCGTGATAAATACGTATTTTCCAAGAGCCTTCTGGCTAGGCGTAAGCGCAAGCGCGCGAAGCGGATCTTCTTTGATAGGGGCCGGCTTGTCGCTCTCTTCTTCGTGCTTGCCGTAGAAATTCGAAAACCAAACTAGCAAGCCGATACCCGTAAGTAAAATCACGATACTAACGATCGTCCAAAATACGTTTTCGGTAGTCGGTACGTTGTCTATTAGCGGCTCGTGCGGCCAGTTATTCGTGTAAGTCGCGTCGCTATTCGGGCGATTAGTAGCCGTAGCCCAAGCCGACCAAAAGAAAAAGTCGTTTAGATTAGCTCTATCGCTAGCGCCCGCGAGCGTATTATCTTTCATAGCGTAGGCTTCGCGAAGTTCTTTAAATTTCGGATCGTTACCAAATAAAGAATCGTACTCCGCGCGAACGACGTTAATAGCCTTTATTCGGTCCGCGCTTAATTTGATAACGCCGTTTTCAAGCGTATTGGTGCGGTATTCTTTTTTCAATATCGCTTTTAGCTGCGCTTTTTGCGCGTCGTTTAGACTATCGTATTTAGCGTTAAAAAGCTCGTTTGATTTAATTTCCAAAAACGCGACTAACTCTTTATGAAGCCAGTCTGCGCTCCAATCGGGCGCTTGATACGCTCCGTGCCCCCAAACCGAGCCTACTTGCATACCGCCAATGCTTTGCCAGGCTTCTTGGCCTTTATAGATGCTTTCTTGCTCGATAAAAACCTTACCGTTTTCGTCGACAAAGCTTACCGTCGGAGGCGACTGTCTATAAACTTCGATGCCGTAGTAGCCCAAAATACTAAAACATACGACTAATACGCCGACTAGCGCGAGCCAATATTTTTTGTATTCACCCATTATTTACTCCTTTTCAAAAATTTAGGACGGATTTTATCCTAACCGAAATTTTAAAATAATGATATGGGTCAAGAGACGGACAAGACTCTAAAATTTAGCCGAAATTTTAGAGTCCTTAAAATTTACGCTAGCGCGTTTAGAAGTTGTAATTTAAATTTAGCATAAACGATCTCTCGTCGCCTGGCCTTGAGTCTGAACGCCAGTATTTTTTATCAAAGAGATTGTTTATTGCTAGCGTTACTTGGGCTTTATCGGTGATATTATACCCGGCGCTTACGTCAAATCTCGCAAAGCCGCCGAGATGATTGCTAGTAACGGGCGTATTTCTAGTATCATAATAGTATCGTTTAGAGTATCCCGTAACTCCCGCCTCCGCATACCATTTTTGACCTTGCGCGTATCTTAAAAATACGTTGCCCTGCCAGCGGCTGGTATTATTAAGCTCTAATCCTACGTTTAACGGCTTAGATTTATCGCTTATAATTTTTGCGACCATGTATCCAAGCGAGCTTCTTAGGTACCAATTATCGTAAATTTGTCCTAACACGCTTAGCTCCACGCCCCTACTTCGCTCTTTACCTCGTAGCGCCCAAGTATTAGGCTCGTTAGTAGGATCCGGTCGGTAGCGGATATTTTTGTGCTGAATTTCAAAAACGGCTAAATTCGTACTAAATTTATTCGCCCAGTTGCTTTTTATTCCTACTTCGTATTGGATATTATTTTGCGGTTTAGCGTCAAAGGTCGCGGGATCGCTATTTACGTCTATACTTATCATGCCGCGTCCGCCGTAAGGCGCAAAGCTTTGCGAATAAGAGGCGTAAGCCGTATGCTCGTCTGTAAAATCCCACAAGATACCCACTCGCGGACTAAACGCGTCTCCGTCGTATTCATTTGTTTTGCCGTTTAGTTTGTTAGTCGATTTAAATTTATAAAAATCAAATCTTCCGCCTAAAAGCAATCTATACTTATCGTCAAGGCTTATTAAATCCTCGAAAAATACGCCGTTATTTACCGCTTTATGCTCGTTATCGTTAGAAAAAGGCGCGTTTCTAGGCGAGCGCCAGCTACTTCTAGACGCATGCGGGTTTATTAAAACGGTATAGCCTCTGCGATACCAAAGCTTCGGCAAGCGCTTTTCTATACTGTTATCGTAGCCAAAGGCTAGATTGTGCTTAATACGCTCGAATTCCAGCGCGTAAGTTAACGTAAAAGTATTTGAAAGCGTGGTATTATCGGTCTTTTGCTTGGCGTAATTTTGCTCTAGATTAGTTCCGACTGCCGTTCCGCCGAAATAGTGGTCGAAATTTTGATACGCTTTTCGGTAGCCAAACACCCATTTCAGATTCATATCCTTTAAAATTTCGGCGTTTAGCTCGGTGCGCAAGAAGTGCAGTCTATCTTCTACGAAGTCGCCCTCGTGAGAAAAGCCTTTTTTATAGTCGATTCCGAGCTTGTCGTATTCGGTCTTTGTCGGCATCCTGTCGGGTACGCGCCATGCGTTGTCGAAGGTGTATTGCGCCTCGAAGGTTACGTCGCCGTCGTTATTTGCGACGATAAAGCTCGGACTAACCATAAAATTTTTATATTTTATATACTCCCTCCACGATTTGCCTTGCTCCAAGTCCGTCGTCAATTCTTTACGGACGCAGCCAAGGCGGCGC
>NZ_CAJPMA010000090.1 GCF_905371695.1 uncultured Campylobacter sp.
TTCTAACCGATATCGTCATCATCTTGATATTCTTTTTCTTTTACAATCTTTACGGCGCGGAGCTCGTGCGCTACCTAAAAAAGGCGCTTCCGATGAAAGAGGACGACACGGGATTTATTTTAAGCGAAGTAGCAAACGTAATGAGCGTCGTTTTTTACTCTACGATAGCAAATATGATCCTTCAAGGCGCGCTTTTTGCGATTATTACTATGTTTTACGGCTACGACGGATTTTTTACGGGCATAATTTTCGGCTTTTGCTCGCTAATTCCGGTCGTGGGCGGGCTGCTAGCGTGGGGCCCTATTAGCCTTTACGAATTTGCCGCTGGCAATGCTACGGGCGCGATTATCATCGGCGTTTATACGGTCGTAGTCATCTCGTTTTTAGCCGATAACTTCGCAAAACCGCTCGTGATAAAATTTATCAACAACCGCCTGGTAAAATTTCCTACGATCATAAACGAGCTTTTGATATTTTTCGCGATGATTGCGGGAATCGCGACGTTCGGATTTTGGGGCATCATCCTAGGGCCCGCCATAGTTACGTTTTTTATGTCCGTTATCAAGCTTTACGTGCTGCTTCGCGAGCGCGCGGTGGTTTAAGTTAAGGAGTTAAAGTGATTTTCGAAGATGAATTAATACGCGTAGAGCGCGAAAGCGGCGAGCTTCCTTGGGTTAAAATTTTCGCTAAAAAAACCTACAAGGAGCTCACGGACTGCGACGAAAATACTCGCGCTAGGCTTTTTGAAGCGATGCTAATAACCGAACGCGCGATGATAAAATTTTACGCGCCCGATAAAATAAACGTCGCGAGCTTCGGCAATTACGTAGCGCAGGTGCATATCCACGTAATCGCGCGTTTTAAAGAAGACGCGTTTTTCCCGGAGAGCGTCTGGGGGCAAAAACAGCGCGAGAGCCGTCTAAATTTGCCCGAATTTGAAGATTTCGCAGCCTTGCTAGCAAAAGAGCTGGGTTAAGGCTGCGCGTGAAAATCGGTAAAAACGCCCTAACCTACGCCGCAGCCGCTATTTGCGCGCTTTGTTTTAGCGTGCTTTTAACGCTTTATCTTAACTACGAAAAACAAAGCGAAGAGCAAACAAGACGCGCATTTTTCGATTACCAAATCAAGCAGCTGCACAAAAACGTAGAGGACGCCAAGCTCTCGGCGGCAGCGATCGCCGCGCTTTTAGCGCAAAACGGCAATATAAAAGGTTGCTTTACGCAGCTAAGCCGCGAGCAGTGCCTAAAAAACGTGGACGAAATTATACATACTTTAAGCATGGCGTCGATGTATAAAAACATTAAAATTCATCTTCACACGAGCGATTTTAAAAGCTACGTAAGAAGCTGGGATAAGCAAAATTTCGGCGATACGCTAAGCTCGTTTCGCTACTTAATCAGCGAAGCCGCCGAGCGTAAAACTCCCGTAGCCGGCGTCGAATACGGCGTGGCGGGAATTTTCGTGCGGGCCGTAAGCTCGATAAGCGAGAACGGACGGACGTTAGGCAGCGTCGAAGTGCTGCTTGATTACGAACATATAGCAAATTTTTTTAAAGAGCAAGGCATCGATTTATACGTATTAATCGATAAAAATAGATCCGTCTCCAAAAAGCCCGGCCCTAGCGACGCGCTGCTAAAAGATTATTACGTGCAAAATTTAAGCAGCGCGAATTTAAATTTAATCCAAATTTTAGACGAGATAGACTTCAAAAACTCCGATTTTTACGCGTATAAGACGCATTTTATCTGCGCCGTGCCGCTAATAGACGCTTCAAACAAACGCATCGGCTATTACGTTTTACACGTAAATTCAAACGAAAAAGAGCGATTTTTATCGCAAAATTACGTGGCTTTTTAGGCTAAAATTTCGCCCGATTTCTAAAATTTCGCCGATAAAATTAAGCCAAATTTCGCTACAATGAGCCCCGAATTTCACGTAAGGAAAACAATGAAAAGACTAGCCGTCGCGTTTTCGGGTCCGTCAAATAGCGGCAAGACGACGCTAATTCTACGCATCGCAACGAAATTTATAAAAGACGGACTTAAAGTCGTAGTAGTTAAGCACGATCCCGGCGATAAAGCGCGCTTTGACGTAGAGGGCAAGGATAGCTGGCGATTTAGCGAGGTCGGCGCGGACGTAGTGGTGATGAGCCCAACGAGAACGACATATTTTTCGCGCGAAAGCTCGCGGTTAGAGGACGTCGTGAGGATGTTGGGCGAGTTTGATCTACTGCTGGTAGAAGGGCTAAAAACGCTGCCGCTACCTAGAATTAGCGTCTTTAAAGACGAAATCGACGAAAGTTATTTGAGCTTTTCGGATGCTATCGCTACTTACCGCAAGGACGCGCCTTACGAAATAAAAAATCTAAATTTAGACGACACGGACGCGATTTGCGCGTGGATATTACAAAACGCAAAGGCTGTATAATGAACGAAATCGATCAAATTTTTAGCGCCGTAAAAGAGGTCGCTACGCAAATTAGCGAAGCTATAAAATACGCCGATCTAGGCTACACTGCGCACGAAAACGCCACGGGCGATACGCAGCTAAAACTAGACGTTTTAAGCGACGAGCTAATCACCGCGAAATTTAGCGCGCTAGCTTGCGTAAAAGCGCTAGTAAGCGAGGAGAAAGACGACGTTTTAAGCTTAAATCCAAACGCTAAATTTATAGTAGCCTACGACCCGCTAGACGGATCTAGCCTAATAGACGTAAATTTCGCGGTTGGATCGATATTCGGTATTTACGAAAACGAGCTAAATCCGCGTAATTTAGTCGCGGCGGCTTACTGCGTGTACGGGCCTAGATTAGAGCTCGTGCTTTGCCCGCAAAAAGGCGAGAAGCCGCGCCTTTTTAGGCTGGGAAGAGACGGCGAGTTTAAATTCGCAAAAGAGCTGGCCCTAGAGCCCAAAGGCAAACTAAACGCCACGGGCGCTACGCAAAAAGGCTGGTCGAGCGCCCACCGCGCCTTTATTAAGGCGTTATTCGACGAAGGCTACCGCCTGCGCTACTCAGGCGCGATGGTAAGCGACTTGCACCAAATTTTACTAAAAGGCGGCGGGCTATTTAGCTACCCGGCGACGACTGACGCGCCTAAGGGCAAGCTGCGCGAGCTATTTGAGGTGTTGCCGTTTGCCTTTATCTACGAAAACGCGGGCGGCGCTACTAGCGACGGATACTCAAAAAGCCTCTTTGATACGCAAATAACCGCGACTCACCAGACCACGCCGTGCTTTTTCGGCTCGACTTACGAGATCGAAAAATTACGCGAATTTTACGGAAACGCGCAGTGAGCGAAAATTTAGACGCCGCGCAAGAGGGCGAGCAAACCGCGCAAAAGGATAAATTCGACCTCGCCCTAGAAGAGCAGGCTAAAATTTTACAAGCTTGTCAAAACTCGCGCGGATTAATCAGCTGTCTAAACTGCGACGAAATTTTCGCCTGCCCTACTCGAAAAAACTACGTAGACGCCGCGTATAACTCGATGTCCAAAGGCGACAGCGGCGGATTTGATTTCTAAATTTAAAGGAAAAATAATGAAAGAGAAATGCTATATAACCACGCCTATTTATTACGTAAACGACGTTCCGCACATAGGACACGCCTACACGACGATAATCGCCGATACCTTAGCCCGCTTTCGCCGCTTGCAAGGATACGATACCTACTTTATGACCGGTACCGACGAGCACGGGCAAAAGATAGAGCAAGCCGCAGCCGCGCGAGGCAAGACACCCCAAGCCTACGCCGACGAGATAAGCGGAAAATTTCGCGCGCTGTGGGACGAATTTAAGATCAGCTACGACCACTTCATCCGCACCACCGACGCTTCGCACAAGCTCACCGCGCAAAACGCATTTCTTAAAATGTACGAGAAAGGCGATATTTATAAAGGCGAATACGAGGGCTTTTACTGCGTTAGCTGCGAGAGCTTTTTCACCGCTACGCAGCTACTTGAAAACGAGTGCTGTCCGGACTGCGGGCGCAAAACCAGCATCGTAAAAGAGGAAAGCTACTTTTTTAAACTCTCAAAATACGAAGACGCGCTGTTAAAATGGTACGAAAACGACGAGCGCTGCATACTTCCGCGCGGCAAGAAAAACGAGGTCGTAAGCTTCGTAAAAAGCGGATTAAAAGACCTATCTATCACGCGCACGAGCTTTGATTGGGGCATTAAGCTACCCGCGAGCCTAAACGAGCCTAGACACGTAATGTACGTCTGGCTGGACGCGCTGGTAAATTACCTAAGCACGCTAGGCTATACGCGCGGCGACGAGCTAATGAGCTACTGGCAAAACGCCGTGCATATCGTAGGCAAAGACATTCTGCGCTTTCACGCGGTTTACTGGCCGGCGTTTTTGATGAGCCTTGATCTGCCACTGCCGCGTTGCGTAGCCGCGCACGGCTGGTGGACCAGAGACGGCGAAAAGATGAGTAAAAGCAAAGGCAACGTCGTAGATCCGCGCGAAGTCGCAAACGCCTACGGACTAGAAAATTTCAGGTACTTTTTACTGCGCGAGGTTCCGTTCGGGCAAGACGGCGATTTTAGCCAAAAAGCGCTAATCGAGCGCATAAATACGGAGCTAGGCAACGGACTTGGCAACCTACTAAACCGCATAATCGGCATGAGCGGAAAATATAGCGAGTTTAAAATCATAAGCGCGAACGTAGAGAAATTTTACTCGGCCGAGCTAGCCGAAGCGCAAGGCTATTTGGGCGCGGCTATTTCGAATTTGGAAATTCTAGCCACGAACCGCTATTTAGAGGAACTTTGGCGCGTAGTAGCCCTAGCTAACGGCGTCATCGCGAAATACGAGCCTTGGTCGCTGATTAAATCCGGACGAGCGGACGAGGCTAACGCGCTCGTAGCGTTATGCGCGAATTTACTAGCCCGCGTAGCCGTGCTTTTAAGCCCCGCGATGCCCGAAACCTGCGCCAAGATCGCAAGCGCGTTAAATTTTGAAATTTCGACAAATACTTACGAGCGAGCCGTGCTTAAAGGCGAGCTTTTAGATTTTACCGCGACCGCGACGGAGCCGCTATTTCCGCGTATAGAAGGCGAACTGATGGCAAGACCGCAAGCGCCGCAAAATTTAGCCCAAGAACCGCAAGAACAAGAGCGCATTATCGCGATCGACGATTTCGCGAAAATCGCGATAAAAGTAGGCACCGTGCTAGAATGCGAGCGCGTCGAAGGCAGCGATAAACTGCTAAAATTTCAAATCGATCTGGGCGAGGAAAAACCGCGCCAAATTTTATCGGGGATCGCGAAATTTTACGATCCGACAGAGTTAATCGGCAAGCAAGTGTGCGTGCTGGCAAACCTAAAAGAGCGTACGATGATGAAAAAATACGTCTCGCAAGGCATGATTTTAAGCGCGGAAACGGACGGAAAACTAACGCTAATCGCGCCTAGCGCGCCCGCAAAAAACGGCGCCGTAATCGGCTAAAAGGCGAATTTTAATGACGATAGAAAATCTAGCCCGCCTGATCAACGCGCAGATTTTAAATAAACCTAGCGTCTCGGGAGTGCTGGATTTTACGTTTAACCCCAAAAGCGTTCGGCGCGGATTCGCATTTATCGCGCAAGACGCTAACGAGCAAGATTTAGAGCTTGCGGTTAAAAACGGCGCTTACGCGGTTATCTGCGAAGAGACTCCAAGCGTCTGCGACTCCGAAACCGCCTATTTAAAGGTGCAAAATCTCCAAACCGCCCTCGTGCGCCTAATGCGCTTCGAATCGGCGGGCAAAAATCTAAAATTTTGCCTAGTAAACGCCGCGGGCGCCGCGATTTTAGGACGCATGAGCCTTAGTAAAAACGCAAGCTTGCTGCCCGCCGATTTCTCGCAGGCGTTTATGAAAATTTTACGCGCGAAAAGCGGCGACGTATTTTTTACCGGCGACGCAAGGATGCTGCAACGCATCGCGCCGGCCTACGACACGGCGTTTACGGACGCTAAAATAGGCGCTCTAAACCCAAGCTCCATATTTTTTACAACGCTGATTTGCGACGAGATTTATTACCAAAATTTAGCTCTACCGCGCGTTTTTACGGGGACTTTTTGCGGACTGCTTCACTATCTGCGCGCGAACGGCGTGGAATTTAAGCTAGGCGACATGCGAGCGCTCGGGCATTTCGAGCCTATTTTTATCGATAAAAATTTTCATCCCGCGCACTTCGGAGCTAGTTTTCGCGCCCTAATCGCAGAAAGCGACGACGAGCTTTTCGAGATCGAAGCAGCGTATCTACGTAAAAATTTCGACCCCGCCGACGTAATTTTTTGCCTGCCCGCCGACAGCCGTATAAATGTCTCCGGCGCGTTTAGATTTAGCGATTTAAACGAGCTAAAAGGGCTTAAAAATTTTCGCTACGCGCTCGTAAACGCGGGTAAAAGCGAAATTTTAGCCGCGCTAAACGCTAGCGACGGCGAGCGAAATTTATTCGAGTAAAATTTAAAAGCGGCGACCTTACCGCTATTTTTGCGCTATTTTTAGCGTCGGCGGCGGCGTATTTATGGACGACGGACTTTTTAAATACGAGTTTAGCCGCGTCGCGGCGCCGCCTCCCGTTCGTTCCGTTTATCGCGGGGCCTACCGCGGATGCGCCGTATCAAATTCCCTTTCGTAAAAGACGAGTTTAGGCGGCGAATACGGCAGCTACGAGAATTTTAATTAATCGCGTCCAAACGCGCGCCAAAACGGACGTTTGGC
>NZ_CAJPMA010000091.1 GCF_905371695.1 uncultured Campylobacter sp.
GCAAACGCGGATCTATTTCTAAAAAAGAACAATCATAAATTTAAAAACAAAAATATACGGAAAATTTTCATAACAAGCTGTAATACAAAAGACTACGGAGTAGAGAAATTTTTAGAAAGCTATAACGAACAAAACGAAATAAAAGTAGAATATATAATTTATAAAGAATAAAAACTACTATCGCATGTAAAAATACAAATTACAAATCCTACAAGGAAAAAACGATAGTAGTTTTACAAGCCCTATAAGGGTAAAAATTAAAGAGATTTGAAACTTTTAAAACAATAGTTTCAAATCCCAAAGGGATAAATTCTCTTTAATATCGTTAAAATTATACAATTATTCATTTAAAAATATCTTAAATTATACCCTCATTTTTTTCTTTATAATTAAAATATTTTATTAAAATAGAACGATCGGAATATTTTAAAAAACGTATCAAATTTTTACGATAATCGCCTTTTTTCGTCCTATTCCACCCCAAAAGGGTAGGGTATGGAATACCCGTAATTTCTGAAACTTCTTTAAGAGTCATTTTAAGCCCCTCTCATAATCTCGCCGTCTATTATGACCGGGTGTTTCGTACGCTCGTCACGAGTGTCAAAATACTCAGTATCAAGTGCCTCATTTGTTTCAATGCTGATAGTACTATCTATTTCTGGGGTGCCGTCCATAAAATATAGGTATCTTAGCTCGAAAACAAACTCACAAATAAAGACTTTTCTTTTTTCATCACAGTAATAAAAACTCGTCCTAAATTCTTCGCGAAAATCTTCCTTTGAGCCAGCCTTTGATAGCTCGAAAGCTTTTTTATAGTATTTTAGAAGCTTTACCCGAAGTCCTTTATTGCTTTGAATGGTATAATAGCCGATAGCATTGTGAACTAGCGCGCAAAAAACAAGAGCTCTATCTACATAATTTATCCTGCGAGATATAACATCTTTGGCCTCTGCTAAAGCAAAATAAATTTCTTTTGGTGTTGTGGCCTCATTTAACATCTCTAAGAAAGATGCTTGATCGGCTACCCTTTCTATACCATATTTTACAGGCTCAACGCCAAGAACACGCCTTATAGAACTTGCGGTTTCATTTAAAATTTCTAGCTTTTTCATTTTATTTCCTTTGTTTTAATAAAGAAATTATACACATTATTTGCTTAAATATTACTTAAAATATATGAAATAGATATAAAAAAATATAAAATAAATACTTTTATTTTTTTCTTAAACAGCACGTAATTCTCATAACCCGAAGGTCGGCGGTTCAAATCCGTCCTCCGCAACCAGTACAAAAAACAATTATAAAATTTTACAGATTTTAGGCTTCATTATTTTCGCCGTCTTTAAATTTACGGCTCGCTAGGTAAAAGGTAAATCTGCTTAGAATGTATAAAAACGCTATATACGCGGCAATCGGCGAAGATATGGTAATCCAAAAAAGTATTATCCCGCGATAAATTTCCATATTAAAGCAAATCAGTAAATTTGCTGCGATTAAAATTTTTAAAAGCGCTTGATAACCGCGTTTTCTAATAGTTCGAAAAGGCACGCAAATCGCGCATATTAGGATATTTGCGGCGACTAAAAACGTAAAAACGCGCGCGTCTTCGTCGTAAGCGAGGCTCACGGAAAAAATAACGGCGGCGCAGAGCAAAATGCTGCATATTTCTATAAAATTTAGCTTGTTTTTATTCATTTGTATTTGAGCACTCGCGTAAATTCGAGCCTAGCTATACAAAATCGACCCCAAACGAATCATATTCGAGCCGCATTTTATCGCTAACTCAAAATCCCCGCTCATACCCATCGAGCAAATTTGCGCGCCTTTTGATTGCAGATTTTCGTAAATTTTACGTGTCGTCTCAAAGCTCTTTTGTATGGCTCGCTCGTCATCTACGTGCGCGCCGATACTCATCACGCCGACGGGTTTTAAAAATTTGCACTCCTGCGCGATTTGTAAAAACGCATCCTGGGCGGCTTCTGGTGAGATGCCTTGTTTGCTATCTTCGTAGGCTGAGTTTATTTGCAGCAGGCAAGGTAGCTCGCGATCAAGCCTTTTATTCACCGCGAGCGCGGCTTCTACGCTCTCACAGCTTTGCCAAAGCGCGGGTTTGAGCGCTAGCAGGTGGTTTATTTTGTTGCTTTGAAGTCGCCCGATAAAGTGCCACTCGATCGGCAAATTTGATAAAATTTCGCTCTTGTTTTTGAGCTCTTGCACGCGGTTTTCGCCAAAGCTCGTTTGCCCCTGCTCAAAAAGCTCCAAAACCTCTTTGGTCGTTACGTTTTTGCTCACGGCGATTAGCTTCACCGCTTCGCCCGTGCGCGCATTTTCGATGCGTTCTAAAATTTGCGCGAGTTTCATTGTCCGGCTCCGCTTAGGCGCATCACGTCGTTAAAGGTCGCAAACGCCATCAGGCAGATCAAAAACGCCCAGCCGCAGTAGGTGAGGCCGATATAGACTTTTTCGTTCATCTCGCGGCGGAAAATGAGCTCGTAAAGGTTGAAAAATATGTGTCCACCGTCAAGCGCCGGGATAGGCAGCAGGTTTAGCACGCCTAAATTTACGGATATGAGCGCAGCGATGATGAGTAGGGTCGAGACGCCGATACCTGCGGCCTTTGAGGTGATGTCGGTGATCTGGATGATGCCACCCATCTCTTTTAGCGGCACGACGCCCGCGATGAGCTTTTCAAGCCCCGTAAATATGAGCTTTGAGGCGTTTACGGTCTCAACGAGCGCAAATTTGATCGAGCTAAAGCCGGTATTTCGTATCGTGACGGCCTCGCCTGAAGGCGAAATGCCGATGAGCGGTTTTTCTATCTTTTCGCCAAATATCGTTACGCTTTGCCCGATTTTAGGCGTCAAATTTATCGTTTTTATTTCGCCCGCGCGCTCGAGCGTGATCGCGGTGGAGGTTAAATTTACGTTTTTGCTTATTTCGTCCCATTCGCTGATTTTGATGCCGTTTATGTTTAAAATTTTATCGCCTTTTTGCACTCCGGCGCTTGCCGCAGCCGAGTTTTCCAGCACTTTGCCCACGGTTGGAGCTAGCCTCTCAACTCCGATATGTCCGAGCGCGATAAAGATAAAAAACGCCAAGGCAAAGTTAAAAAACGGTCCGGCAAAAAGGATGAAAATGCGTCCTAGCGGGCTAAGTCTAGTGTAGCTGTCGGCGTCCTCGTTTTTTAGGCCGGGCTTTGCGTCCTCTTGCCCTTTTAGGCTCACGTAGCCGCCAAGGGGTATCGCGCTGATGGCGTACTCGGTGCCGCCGATGGTTTTTGAGTAGACGCTTTGTCCAAAGCCTACGCTGAATTTTAACACGCCCACTTTTAGCATGCGAGCTGCGAGAAAGTGGCCAAGCTCGTGAAAAAATATAAGAAACGAAATCACCAAAACCGTGACCAAAAAGTGCCACGAATACGCGTAAAGCCCGACCGCAAGGATAGCGGCGGTAAGTATAATTCCTTTCAAAATTTGCCTTTTAAGTAGATTTTAAACGCGATTTTAGCGAAATTTTATAAAACTCCGCTTGAAACCGCGATCAAGAGCCGTTTGCGCGGCATTTGCGGCGGGCAAATTTACGCAAAACGAATCAGTGCGGCGCACGGCTATACGGGGTTAAATTTTAGGTCGTAAAGGCGCAGGTAGGGCGTGATCTCGTCAAGCCTGCGGGCGGACGGCTAAAACGGCGCGTAAAACGGCACGCGGATCACGCGGATAGATGGAGTCGAATTTACGGGAAATAGCAGCCGCAAGCAAGCGCAAAAGCCAAAGATGCTCGGTAAAATAGCAATCAAACCGCGACTAAAACGAAAATAAACGGCGCGATAAAGTAAAACAGCAAAAGCAGGCGGCGACATTTGCTCCGATAAAAGCGTCTCGCGGCAAAATCTCGCAAATAAAAATGCGCAAAATAATCCGCCTAGCAGGCGTAAAGCGCTGTAAATACGCTCCGCGCGCAATCAATCAAGACCTCGTAATCGTAAAAATATCGCAAATTTATCCGCCGTGCGGTAAGGCTCGGCTCAATCTCCGCAGATACCGCGCCCATCGCACGTGAAATACCGCGGCAAACTGCGCAAAACGATAAACCGAGCCGTCAAGCCGCGACGCGAAACGTCCTAAAATGCAAACGAGTTGCAATTTATCCGTTAAATTTAACGCAAATCGTCGCCCTAAGCTGCACTAAATCGCTTTAAATTTAGCGTAAAAGCAAATGGCGATTTTAAATTCGGCGTAAATTTACGGACAAGCCGTCCGCTACCGTGCGTCAAATTTGAGCGCGAATAGGCTAATTTTAGGGCGTAAATTTAACTAAAAACCTCATTTAGCCAGGCTAAAATTTTGGCTCTGCTTAGCCCTTTGCCGGCAGTTAAGGCGGTTTTGTCTTTATTTGCGAGATCAAATTCTATACCAAAATGCGACTTTACGCTCGCGATAAAAGGCTTTAAATCTAAAAGGTCGGGGCAGGGCAAGGCATCCGGCGCTACTTGCTGTAAAAAGCTCACGCCCTCGTCGTCAAAGTCGATACGCGCCCTTGGAACGTCGTCGTTGCTGATTTGTATATCAAAGGTCTTGTCGTTTATAAACGGCGCAAAAATGCGGATCTGCAAATGAAATTTACGCTTTTTCTCATCTTCTCCTAGATACTCGTTGCTAAACCAATAGCCCAAATTTACGGCGTTTAGTATAAACTCAAAATCATAAGGATCAGCAGGCGTCGCGCCTATGCGGCGCAAAAGCTCGTAAACGGGCAGCTTTTCTCGCAACGCGTCATAATACTCGTAAAGCTCGCCAAGCAGCGGGTGAGCGCGGCCGGCCTTTTCTTGCAGGCGTAAAATTTCGAAAATATACCTGTGCGCAAACGAGCGATGTGCTACGCTGCGGCGCGCCTGAAAGCTAAGATAGTCTAAAATTTCGGGCTTATGCAAAAAGCTAAGCGCGCTCCAAACTCCGCGCAACGTTTCTAAATCGTTATCGCTCGCGTCAAATTTGCCCTCGCGCGTCTTATCGTAGTCTAGCGCGCAGCCTAGCAAAAACTCTCCTAGCTCCTCGCTCATAACCTCGCCGATTTTGGCTAAATTTTTAGCGTTGTGGTAAAAGCTGACGTCGATTATCTTTTGATTTAGTTTTCGGGCTTGTTTTTTGAGCTCGGGTTCTAGGCTCTGCGTCCGCTCTACGATGATATCTCTTAGCCCGTCATCCATATTTTTCCTCTGTTTTAAATTTATTTTTAGTTTATGCTAGCCGCATCGCCGAGCTTAAAATTTCGTTTTTAAATTTACGTAAAAGCTTCGCGCGCCGACTTTAAAATAGCGTATTTTTGCTCGGTAATAAAAGCCGCCCGCGCTAAATTTAGCTCTTTTTCGTCGCTTTTATATACGCCGCGACGTACTCAAAGCCCGAATACAGCGTGAGCGCGACGCTAAGCCAGAGCAAAAACTCGCCAAAAGGCCACTGCATGGTTAAAAAGCCGATCGCGACCATCTGGCAGACGGTTTTAATTTTACCCGCCATCGATGCGGCGACCTCTACGCCATCGCCAGCCATCACGACGCGAAATCCTGTGATAAAAAACTCTCGAACGAGGATGAGATACACGGCCCACGGGTTCGCGCGGTCTATCATCATGAGTCCTAAAAACGCGCCCAGAGTCAGCATCTTATCGGCGAGCGGGTCGATCACGGCTCCAAGCTTGGTCTTTTGATCCCACGCGCGCGCGATAAATCCGTCGAAAAAGTCCGTGACGCTAGCGATCACGAACACAAGCGCGGCAAAGTAGTTCATCCAGCTAACGTGCACGCCTGAGAAGGAATTTACGCTAAGTAGTAGCCAAAACATCAGGGGTGCTAGAAATACGCGCAGGAAGGCTAGGGCGTTTGGTAAATTTAGGCTCATTTATTTGTTCTTTCTTTTTGATTTCGGAGTTTAAAATTTGACGGCGTAGCACGGGAATAGGCGGAAAAATAGCTAGCCTTGTTTTGGCTTGACTTTGTCGGCTTTTTATTTACGGTTTGCTCAAATTTGCTCGCAGCTTCGTCAAATTTGAGCAAATTTGACAAATTTGGATTAAATTTAAGAAAACCATCCACGCCGCAAAATTTGCATGTAAATTTTAAATTTTCATCAAATTTAGCCTGCAAGCGCGTTAAATTTGTACCGCCGAATTTACCCGAAACGCGAGCAAACGGCAAAGGAGCGCAGGCTAAATTTGCTTTTTTCATTTAAACGTAGTACCGCCGTCGATGATGAAGGTGTGGCCCGTGACCCAGCTAGCTTTTGAGCTGCAAAGAAATAAACATGCGCCGGCGATATCTGCGGGCTGACCCATACGGTTTAGCGGGCTTAGCTCGGCCGTTTTGTCGCGTACTTCCTCGTAGTTCGTAAAAGCCCTAAGCGCGTCCGTCTCGATCGGGCCGCCGCTAACGACGTTTACGCGGATATTTTTTTCGCCAAGCTCGGTCGCCGCATAGCGCGCCATGGCTTCTACTGCGGCTTTTGCGGTGCCGTGGCCTGCGTAGTTTTCGATATAGACGAGATTGCCCGTCGATGATAGCGAGATGATACTGCCGCCGCCCGTTTTTTCCATGCGTTTTGCGGCTTCTTGCGCGCCCACGACGAATGCATTTACGGTTGCGGTGAAAATGTTATTTATACCGCGAGGGCAAATTTGACGCGAGCGATAACGATTTAGAAACGTTGCGCGGAGTTT
>NZ_CAJPMA010000092.1 GCF_905371695.1 uncultured Campylobacter sp.
AGCTTGAGGGCGACGATCTTTATTACAGAGCCGAGGTATATCTAAAAGAGGGCGGTCAAGACTACGACGTGCTTGGTTGGAGCGAGGCCACGCTGATAAACGACGTCATCGAGCAATACCGCAAACATATGCAGTTTTTACATGTCGTTAGAAAATAAAAAATTGGCGTAAATTTGCATAAATTTACGCCTTTAAATTTATGCCAAGTAGCCTTTTTCTAATAATATTTACCGATTTTAATCCAGATTTGTTTTAAATTTCAAAGATGGTTCTAAAAACTTTAAATAAAATTTTTATATAATCTCTCTTTTTCGTAAAGGTATACAGATGGATAGAAAATCGTGGAGTTCGAAGGTAACGTATATTTTGGCGGTTGCGGGCGCGACCGTGGGCTTTGGCGCGACGTGGCGCTTCCCGTATCTGGTCGGGCAAAACGGCGGCGGCGCCTACGTGCTAGTGTTTTGCATAGCGATGATCGTGATCGGTATACCGATGATTTTGGCTGAAAATGCGATCGGCAGACGCCTAAAATGCAACGCCGTGGACGCATTCGGCGGTAAAAATATAAATCCGGCGTGGAAAATCGTAGGCTGGATGGGGCTGCTCGGCGCATTTGGCATCATGGCCTACTATATGGTTATCGGCGGCTGGGTGCTAAACTACATCGCGCAGATCGCATTTGGCATGCTTGATCTTTCGCAGGTGCTTAGCTTCGAGGCTACGAGCGCGTTTTACGAGCAAAATATCGTTAGCGATCCACTGGCTATCAGCTTTGCGACGCTCGTGTTCGTGCTCGTAAACTACGCGATCTTGGTGCAGGGCGCGGTCGGCGGAATAGAACGCTCGGCGAAGTACCTCATGCCGCTGCTTTTCGTGCTCATGATCGTGATGATCGTAAAAAACTTAACCTTAGATGGCGTGGCGCAGGGGGTTAAATTTTACCTCACGCCCGATTTTTCAAAGATAAGCTTAAAGCTTTTCGTCGAGGTTTTGGGGCAGGTATTTTTCGCGCTCTCGCTAGGGTTTGGCGTGATGATTACGCTTTCAAGCTTTGTTAAAAAGGACGAAGGGCTGGTTAAAATCTCTATCATCACGGGCATCCTAAACACCCTCATCGCCGTGCTTGCTGGCTTTATGATATTTCCGTCGCTCTTTAGCTACGGCGTCTCGCCCGATAGCGGCCCAAGCCTCGTGTTTAAGAGCCTGCCGATCGTTTTTTCACACATGCCTTTTGGCGGATTCTTTGCAGTGGCGTTTTTTGCGCTACTGATGATCGCAGCGCTCACGACCTCGCTGCCAATCTACGAGGTCATCATCACGACGCTTCAGGAGAAATTTAAAATCAAGCGCAAAAGCGCGATTTTGCTGGTTCTAGGCACGATATTTATATTTGGAAATTTACCGTCCTTGATGGCTACAAACCTGCTTTCTGACGTTAAAATTTTCGGTAAAAACATCTTTGACGCATACGACGCCATCAGCGCTACTATATTTTTCGTGCTGACCTCGCTAGGATGCGCGATATTTGTAGGCTGGGTGCTAAAAGACGAAGCCAAACGCGAGATAATGCAAGGCAGCGAAAAATACGCAAAACTCGTAAATATCTGGTTTTGGTATATCAAATTCGTCGTGCCGTTTATCATTTTGGTGCTTTTTATCAGCTCGTTTTACGATAATTTTTTAAAATAGGGCGTAAAAATATGTTTTATTTTTTACTCGGTATTTATTTTTTTTACGTCGCCGCAAAGGCGTGGCTAGCGATTTTGCAGATAAATTTTATACGCGCAGAGGCTAAAAAGCCGGCCGTCGTACTAGAGCAGAATGAATACGAAACCGCCGCCGCCGCAGCGATAACTAATCAAAAATTTGAGATAGCAAGCCTTTTTTATCACGCCGCGATATTTATGATGTGGGCGTGCTGGGGGCTTGGCGAGATGTATGAAAGCGCCTATAAAACGGGAGAACTGAGAGATCATATCGTCTTTGTGATGGGCTTTTTGATCATCTCGTCGCTGCTGGAGCTACCGCTAAACATCTACGAAACCTTCGTCAAAGATAAAAAGCTCGGCTTTTCAAACGTAACGCCTAAAATTTTCGCGCTCGATCTACTTAAAACGCTCGCGCTAACGCTGGTGTTTGGCACGCTGTTTGTGTGGCTAGTGCTGCTTTGCATTAGATTTTTGGGCGATTTTTGGTGGTTTTGGGCGTTTTTGCTTAGCTTTGCCATCGCGCTTGTTATAAATCTCATCTACCCGACGCTCATCGCGCCAATTTTTAACAAAATGCAGCCGCTAGAAGATGGCGAGCTAAAAAGCCGTATAGAAGGGCTTTTAGCGCAGTGCGGGTTTAAAAGTAGCGGCGTTTTTACGATAGACGCTAGCAAGCGCGACAACCGCTTAAACGCCTATTTCGGCGGCCTTGGCGCGACTAAACGCGTGGTGCTTTTCGACACGCTCGTTAAAAAACTAAGTTTAGAAGAGATAATCGCCGTTTTAGGGCATGAGCTGGGACACTTTAAGCACAAAGATATCCTAAAAATGATCGCTCTAAGCGCGGTTATGCTTTTTGCGATGTTTTTGATATTCGGCAATATCCCAGACGCGGCGTATCAAGCGCTTGGGCTTCATAGCGGAGGCGGCGGAACGATCGTGTTTTTGCTACTTTTTTCGCCGATTTTCGGGTTTTTATTTTCGCCCGTTAGCTCGTATTTTAGCCGCGCGAACGAATTTGGCGCCGATAAATTTGCGGGTGAGGTCTCAAACAAAGCCGACATGATAAGCGCGCTAAAAAAGCTAGGCTCCGAAAACAAGGCCTTCCCAAAGGCTCATCCGCTCTACGCGTTCGTATATCATTCACACCCAAGCCTTTTTGAGCGTATAAACGAGCTGGAAAATGACGGTAAATGACGCGCTAAAAGCCGCCACTTCGCAGATCGCACCTGCGTGCGAGATAAGCGGCACAAATCCCGCGCGCGTAGCCAAGGCGCTTTTGATGAGCTACCTCGGCGTAAAAATTGAATGGATATTTTTAAATTTAACCAGTAAGCTTGATAATGCGGACGGATATTTTGCGCTAGCAAAACGCTTCGCAAATCACGAGCCGCTAGAGTATATCACGGGCGAGGCGGGCTTTTACGGGCTTACTTTTAACGTAAAAAAAGGCGTCTTGATTCCACGCCCGGAGACTGAAATTTTAGTCGAAAAATCGCTCGAGATCTTATCAAATTTACCAGCGAGAAACGAACCGCCCCTAGTAGCCGAGATCGGAACCGGAAGCGGGATAATAAGCATCTGCCTCGCGCTAAACTCAAACGCTAAAATCATAGCCTCCGATATCAGCGACGATGCATTAAATTTAGCCGGGCAGAACGCCGCGAAATTTGGCGTAGAGGACAAAATAGAGTTCGTAAAATGCGCGTATCTGGATCAAATTTACGGACAGTTTGACCTGCTGGTTTCAAATCCGCCATATATAGCGCAGGATTACGAGCTTGATAAATTCGTATTAAACGAGCCGCGCGAGGCGCTGTTTGGCGGCGTAAAAGGTGATGAAATTTTAAAAAATATCGTGCTTATCGCGCGAAATCGCGGCGTAAGATACCTAGCCTGCGAGATGGGCTACGATCAGCGAGAAAGCATGCAAAGCGCGCTTAAATTTAACGGCTTCGAGGCGGAGTTTTACAAGGATTTAGCCGGATTTGACCGCGGATTCGTCGCTAAAAATATATTTGCGAATTTTTAAATTCGCACGCGGTTTGGGCTCTGGCGATAAACTAAATTTGAGCTAGCTTGCGTCAAATTTTGGGCTAGCAAATTTACGTCCCTCTAACTCAAATTTAGCGAATTTTAAATGCTATAACCCTAAAATGCGTGCGGTAAATCAAAAAAAGGAAAATTATGAAAAGCATTTATTTTTTGCTTCTTGGCGCGCTCATCGGCACGGAGCTCGCTCTGGGCGCTCTGGTTGCGCCGACGATTTTTTATCCGCAGGGCATCCTGGATGGCGGCGTACTTACGCATTTTCAAAGCGGCAAACTGATGGCTACGATATTTGTTAAATTTAACTACACCTTGCTAGCAGTTAGCGTCTTGATCGCGCTTTGCGAGCTTGCTTCGTTTAGATCTAGCGTCAAATTCGCCGCTAAATTTAGCATGGGTATGCTTTGCGCGATAAATTTAGCCCTCGCGCTCTCGTTCGTATTTTACTTCACGCCTTTCATCATGGACGCGCAGGCTGCGGGTGAGGCGGCGACGCAGACGGCCGAGTTTGCGCAGATGCACGCGGCTAGCGAGTGGACGATGAAGCTGATGCTGTTTGCGCAGCTTGCTTTGTTTTTTATCAAATTTAAAACCACCGAAAAATGAGCGCAAAGCCCGATATCCAAATTTTAACCGATTTTCTCTCTGACTACACGACGGCGATGGTGAGCGCGGGCACCTACACCGCGCGCGTCGAAAAGTGCGTAGACCGCGTGGCTAGGCGCTATGGCTACGACGTTAGCGTGACGATTTTCGTGAAGTATTTTACGATTAGCGTCATGGACTCGGCCGATAACTCCCTGCGCCGAACCTACGTGAAAAAGATCCCGCTAGGGCAGGTGAGCTTTAACCGCATTTCCGAGCTTTCGTCGCTTAGCTGGCGGATTTTGGATGAAAATTTGAGCCTTGATGAAGCCAAGGAGCAGTTTGAGGGCGTCATGCGCATCGGGGCGAATAAATTTACAAGCTCGCTTATTTTAATAAGCCTTGCAAATGCGGCGTTTTGCAAGCTTTTTGGCGGCGATGCTGGCTCGGTAGCTTGCGTATTTTTCGCGACGCTCGTGGGTTATAGCCTTAGATTTGCGCTTGCTAAAATGGGCGTAAATTTAAAAATTCAGTACGTTTTGGTATCGTTCGTCGTCTCTTTTATCGCCTATCTTGGCGTATTTTACGGCTTTACGCACACTAGCGACGTGGCGATCGGCTCGTCGATACTATTTTTGATGCCGGGCGTTTTTCTCATAAACTCGGTCTTTGACATCCTAAACGATAACACGCTTGTAGGCATCAGTAGAGCCGTGAGTACGGGCATTTTGATACTTTGCATCGCGGTTGGCGTATATATTACGCTCTCGCTTAGCAATGCGGAGATTTTACATGTTTGAGCTTTTGACCGCGACTCTCATAGACGGCGCTTTTGCCGCGGTGGCGGGGCTTGGCTTTGCCTACGCTAGCTCGCCGCCTAAAAGGACTCTCGCATTTTGCGCGCTGCTTGCGGCGTTTGCGCACGCTAGCCGCTTTTGGATCATGCAGATGGGATTTTTTAACATCAGCGTCGCCACTCTTATCGTCTCATTTTTAAGCGGGATTTTAGGTATGCTCTTTGCCAAACGGCTAAAAGTGCCCGCCGAGATCATCGCATTTCCCGCGCTTTTGCCGATGGTGCCTGGAGTTTACGCGTATAAGGGCATTTTGGCGCTGTTTTCGTTTCTAAACGAGCCTGATATCGCTAAGAAAAACGAATATCTAATCATATTTTTCGATAACGCGATCACGACCACGACGGTCTCGCTAGCTCTAGGCGTGGGCGTTTCGGTAGTGCTTATTTTATTTTACGATCAGTCGCTGATGATTACCCGCGGTGCTAAGTGCGATCTGGCGAAGTAGCGTTTAAATTTATCTAGTGATACTTTTACTAGCTTTTTATTTAAATTTGGTTCTTTTTTAGGGCCAAATTTGATAGCTTTTATTATCTTTACTCTAAACTTTTCCTCAAATTTGCCGATATAGCTTAAAGCGAAATTTTAAAAGGATTTATTATGATGAGCGGAATCGGCGGATTTTCAAATTTTGCTAGAAATTTTCATGCAAATATCAAGCATGACGCAAAAATCCAAAATACGAATAAAAGCGAAATCTCAAGCTCTACCTCCCCCGTTCCTAGTTTTAACGAAGTTTTAGGCTATAAAGTCGATGAGGATGGATATTTTACGTCCGAATTTAACGAAGCCGCAGGTATCCCAAAGGACTACAAAATCCACTCTGATACCTTAAAATCGCTCGTAAACGTAAATGATAAGGCTGGTGTATTTTATAAAATGTTTTCAAAAATCGACATAGCAAAAACAGTTGGCAATGCATATAAAATTCTCTCCCAAGTAGCGGGCGACGAGCTACTAAACTCAAAAGAGAGCTTTACTAAAGAAGACCTTGCCAAATTTCCTCAAGGATACGAGTACGAGAAATCAAGTCTAAAAGTAACTAAAGTAAATAAAAACATCTACGACTATGCGTCGGCACGTAGCGCCTTTGACGATAAGTCTGGGAAAACCTATATGGAAACGCTATTTTTTAATAGCTCATATCATGCATTTACAACAACGCCGCAATATAAGC
>NZ_CAJPMA010000093.1 GCF_905371695.1 uncultured Campylobacter sp.
ATCTGAGCCGGATCGACGTCTTTTGAGCTTAGGCCGTAGCGTCCGCCCACGATCACGGGCTGATTTTTGCGTCCGTAAAATGCCGCCTTGACATCTAGATATAGCGGCTCGCCCAGGCTTCCAGGCTCCTTCGTGCGGTCTAGCACGGCGATCTTTTCTACCGTCTCAGGCATCACGTCAAAGAGATATTTTAGACTAAACGGGCGGTATAGATGCACTTTTAGCACGCCTACTTTTTCGCCATTTGCGCGCAGGTGATCGACGACTTCTTCGAGAGTTTGCGTTACCGAACCCATCGCGACCACGATGCGCGTAGCGTGCGGATCGCCGTAGTAGTTAAACGGTTTATAGTCGCGTCCAGTGATTTTTGAAATTTCTTTTAGATACTCGGCCACGATATCAGGAACCGCGTCGTAGTAGCGGTTGGCTAACTCGCGCGTCTGAAAGTAAATATCGTCGTTTTGCGCCGTACCGCGAGTTTTCGGACTCTCGGGGCTTAGCGCCTCGTCTCTAAATTTTTGCAGAGCTTCGCGGTCTAGCAGTCTATCAAAATGCGCGTGGTCAAGCACCTCGACCTTTTGTATCTCGTGGCTCGTGCGAAATCCGTCAAAAAAGTGCAAAAACGGCACGCGACCCTTGATCGCCGCTAGATGCGCGACGCCGGCGATATCCATGACCTCTTGCACGGAGCCGCTTGCCAGCATCGCAAATCCCGTTTGCCGACAGGCATAGATATCCTGATGATCGCCAAAGATAGAAAGCGCCTGAGCCGCGATAGAGCGCGCGCTCACGTGGATGACGCCCGGCAGTAGCTGGCCTGCGATTTTGTACATATTCGGGATTTTTAGCAAAAGGCCTTGCGAAGCCGTGTATGTCGTAGTTAGGGCGCCTACTTGCAGCGAGCCGTGCACAGTGCCCGCCGCCCCGCCCTCGCTTTGCATTTCGACTACTTTAACCGGCATGCCGAATAAATTTTTCTTGCCCTGAGCCGCCCACATATCGGTGTAGTCAGCCATCGGCGAGCTAGGGGTGATCGGGTATATGCCCGCAACCTCGGTAAATGCGTAAGCCGCGTGCGCCGCAGCCTCGTTTCCGTCCATAGTTTTCATTATTTTAGCCATTTTTCCGCCTTAAATTTTGAAATTTCAAATTTTTGGAGTATAACATTTTTGCCTAAAATTTAGCCAAATTTTCTAGTTTTGCCCCTAATTTAAGCCCGCCCTTCCGCCCCCGTTTTCCTGAAATTTTAAAAATTTTTGGCTAGAATTTCGCTCTAAAATTAATCTTGCGAGAATTTAATGAGAAAAATTTTTGAAAATTTGACGAGGCGGCCGATTTTAGGCTATTTTATCTTTACGATTTTACTAAATGCCCTAATTATCGTTAAAATAAACTCCATGCTAAACCCGATTATCGATTTTAACGACTTTCGCGAGAGCAAATTTAATCTTACGAACCTATTTTTCGACCTTAGCGCGGCGACGTCGTTTTACGTTTTAATCTTCTGCGCGGCGGCTAAATTTTTGCGGCGGCTTAAAATTTTCGCGACCTTTATCGCGATATTTTCGGCGGCGTTTTACGGGTTCGAGTTTTTTACGATCGAGCAGTTTGATTCGAAATTTTCGATATTTATACTCGACGCGATGCTTCGCACGAACGCAAACGAGACGGCGGAGTTTATACAGACCTTTTTTAGCTTTAAAATTTTGCTTTTTGCGGGCGCGACGGCGGGCGCTTTTTGGCTGTTAGGCAAGCTAACGTTAAAATTTAGCGAGACGCGGTATAAAATTTGGCTAGCGTTTTGCGGCGTTTGCGTAGCGGGCGCCGTTTGGGGCGCGGCGTCAAACGCTAATTTTAATCATTTCGAAAAAAATACGCTCGTGCGGTTCGTCTGCGTAATCTCGGGCTATTTTAGCAGCGATAATTACATAAAAAATTTAGAAAATTTAGCCGCCGCTTACGAAAATAGCTATCAAAAAAATTTAGCCGCGATAGGCGAAGTAAAGTCTAAAAATTTACCTAAAAACGTCGTTTTAATCATCGGCGAGAGCTTGCAGAGAAACTACATGTCGCTTTACGGCTACGACAAGCCCACTACGCCTAGACTAGACGCGCTAAAAAATAGCCCGAATTTAATCGTTTTTTCAGATGTCGTATCGCCTTTTACCGCGACTAATCCGTCGTTGCAGCGAGTGCTAAATTTTAGCAACTTCGATAGCAAAATAGCCTGGTTTGAGAGCTTAAATTTGATGGATATGTTTAAAATTGCGGGCTTTAAAAGCGCCTGGGTTAGCAATCAAGACCGTTTCGACGTTAAATCAAGCTCGGCTACGAGCGTATCAAATCGCGCCGACGTCGTAAAATTTCCGCCGACTTTGGGGGATTATTACTGGGAGAGTTTGGCGGCCAAGACCGACGAGACGCTGCTTGATTTGCTACCGAAGCTCGACGGCGAGCGTAAATTTTACGTCGTTCATCTAATGGGAAATCACATGTCTTACTCAAAGCGCTATCCGACGGAATTTGGCAAATTTAGCGAGGCGGACGTAGAAAATCCAAAGCTAGACGCTACGCAGCGAAAAATCGTCTCGCAGTATCTAAATAGCGTGCTTTATAACGATTTCGTAGTAAGCGAAATCTTTAAGCGTTTCGCCGGCGAGGATTCGCTCGTTATTTATTTAAGCGATCACGCCGAGAGTCTTTACGAATATAAAAACAAGCTCGGACACGGCTTTGCGAGCCGATTTACGTGCGAAATTCCGATGATAATTTACGGCAGCGACGAATTTATCGCCGCGCATCCTAAAATTTGGGCGGCGCTAAACGCAGCGAAAGACGCGCCTTTTATGAGCGACGATCTAGCCCACGCGCTGGCCGATATTATCGGCGTAAAGCCGCTGGAATACGATGCCGCTAGAAGCCTTATTAGCGGCGAATTTAACGCTTCTAGAAAGCGGATCGTTCAAGATATAGACTACGAAAAAATGCGCCGTCAAAAAGCATACGAGTAAACTGTTACGATTTTACTCGTATATGATAACTAATTTCATAAATAAGCAAAATTTTAGCTTTCATAATTTATAATCGCTATCAATAAAAGATTAAAAATTAAGGGAGCCAAAATGTCAGTTTTAGTTATCGGCGCGGATGAGATTACTCCGATTAAGGCGGTTTTAAAAGATTTAGGAGCGAAACAGATCGAACACTGGGACGCGCGCAACGAAAATCGCGTGAACCGCAAACCGATCCCGCAAGATACCGAGTGCGTCGTGATGCTAACTAGCTTTTTAAACCACAACACGATGAAAACGATAAAAACGCAAGCCAAAAAGCGAAATATCCCGCTAGTGTGCGCTAAAAGAAGCGTTAGCTGCGTATTTTGCGAGTACTGCAAAGTCTTTGGGCTAGACAAGGAATTTAAATGCAAGTCAAGAGATTAATTCATGAAATTTGGCTTTTCGTCAGATATTGGAGAAATAACTCCAAATATTTTCTCAAAGCTTGACCATGAGGCGCGCGCAAGGGCGTTTTTAACGCTTTATAACGCTTGCGTGCAGCCCGAGCTTAGAGTGCCGCTTAGCTACGCGAAATTCGGCGGCATTCAACGAATTTTCCATGCGCGAATAGAGCGGCTCTTGCAAACTATTCTCATAAAAAAATACGAAATTAATAACATTTGTTTAGTTTCAAATGCCATAATACGGGCTTTTAAAACCGGCGATTTTAGTAAGCTAAAATTTATCGCCAGCTCCCCGAAATACGCGGTGGCAAAGATGATAAAAATGCTTTACGCAAGCGGGAAATTCGAGCTTTACTTTGATGCTGAGGATATGTTTTGCCAGTTCGTCTACGATAAGATTTCGCTTAAAAATCGCGACAAAAACGTATATTTAGAAGGCGGCGCGATATTCGTAGAAAAAGACGGCAAAAAGCTTTTGGGCGTATTGCCTAGCTTTAAACAAGTCGATCCGGGCGATGCGGGAAACATTTCCGCAGAGATATCAAAGGCCGTGAATGCCTTAAATTCCAAAAACTACGAGAGGGTTTTTATAGTCTTTCCTAGAAACGAGAATTTTAAGCGACACGTTGAGGTTAGGCATACGCAATGCGCCAGGGGGTGCATTAAGCTCGTGCCTTATACGATTAGTAATCAAATTTTTTAAAAGGAAACGAAATGATAGGCATTATCTACGGAAGTAGTATGGGAAATACCGAAGAAGCTGCGAAATTTATCGGCGAAAATCTAGGGCTCGAAAACGAAGTTTTAAATGTTTGCGACGCGGACGCGGATAAAATTAGCGGCTTTGATAAGCTTATTTTAGGTACTTCGACTTGGGGTAGCGGCGATTTGCAAGACGACTGGGACGCGTTTGATTTTAGCAAGCTCTCTCTTAGCGGTAAAACAGTTGCGTTTTTCGGTATGGGCGATAGCCAAAGCTACTCGGACGAATACTGTAACGGTATGGCGAAACTTTACGACGCTATCGTCGCGCGCGGCGCGAAAGCCGTAGGCGCGGTAGATACGCAAGGTTACAGCTTCGATGGCTCGGATGCGGTTAGGGACGGAAAATTCGTCGGCCTAGCTCTCGATGCGGATAATGAAAGCGATAAAACCGAATCTAGAATTTTGGCTTGGATAGAGCAGATTAAACCGCAATTTGCTTAAAATTTCGGCTAAATTTCGGGCGTTTGCTTGAAATTTAGCCTTTTAACTCTACGAATTTACCCCCCCCCTTTTTTTTTTATGAAGTGAGATTTTACAAAACCCGTAAAATTTGCTTCGCATAGTAAGTTAATTAAGCTCTGCTATAAATTTTACTCGGCGATTAGGCGGATCTTTTTGCCGAGTCGTCTATTTGCTAGCGATAAAAGCGGTTTATTTAAAATCTTACTCGCCGATATAGCGATAAGAGCGGCAAAAAGCGATATATACCGCGTAGCGAAATTTTGCAAAAACGTAATTTTACTCAGCTTTATTAAGCGCTTGATCGCCGCGGGAATAAAAGCGCGAATTTTACGCTAGAATTACGCTCACTAATTTTAAAGGAGAGAAAATGCCGTTATTAGATAGTTTTTGCGTAGATCACGTAAAGATGGAGGCGCCGGGCGTTCGCCTAGCCAAAACGATGAAAACGCCAAAGGGCGATGATATAAGCGTTTTCGACCTACGTTTTTGCAAGCCCAATCGCGACATTTTGCCAGAAAAAGGCACGCATACGTTAGAGCATTTGTTCGCGGGATTTATGAGGGATCACTTAAATACGAGCGGCGTCGAGATCATCGACATTTCGCCGATGGGGTGCCGCACGGGATTTTATATGAGCGTGATAGGTACGCCTAGTGAAAAAACCGTAATAGACGCGTGGAATGCATCTATGAAAGATATTTTGCAAGTTAAAGATCAGAGTAAGATCCCCGAGCTAAACGAATATCAGTGCGGTACTTATAAGATGCACTCGCTTGACGAAGCTCACGCGATCGCGCGAAAGATACTTGATAGCGGTTTAAGAGTTATCAGCAATAACGAAATCGCGCTTGACGTAGAAAAAATAGGTTTAAAAAAGCACTAAATTTTAAAGCGGGCTAGATAAATTTAGCCCGTGAATTTACTAGTAAAATTTTTATGAGAATTTAGGCAAGCGCTAGGCTCGCCTAAATTTTAATGCAGTTCGCTCCAAACTTTGCGCTTCCAAAGCCAAGCAAAAATTCCGAGTATAAAGAAATAAACCATCGTGCCGTAGCCCACGTTAGAGCGCTGCTCGCTCTTGCTGTCGCCTACTTTTTTAAAGTACGCGATTAGCTCGTCTTCGCTTGATTTATCAAGTCCTACGCGAGGCATCGACGTGCCCGTTAGCATCTTTTGCGTGTCGTTTACGAATTTGTGTAAGTACTCGTCGCCTTTGGAGCGTATCATCATAGAAAGATCGGGCGGGGTCGAACCCATGTATGCCGCGAGCGAAACTTTGTTTGAAAACGCGTATTTTTTGTCGTATTTTACGTCATGGCAGCGTTGGCAGGCGTCGGCGAAAATTTTCTCTTGCGTAACGGCGCCGTTTGCCTTTTCGTAATCTGCGCTAACTGATTTTAGATACGCTACGATGTCTGAAATTTCGGCGTTTATATCATCTCCGCCCGCTCCCGCGAACGCCGTCATAGGAAACGGCTTTTCGTCGTTAAATTTATGAGCTACTTTAAGCGCCATGGTAGGATTTTTTATAAGCGCAGCCAAAAATTTCGCGTCGTAAATTTTACCGGCGGTGCTAAGATCCGGCGGAACTACGCCGAAGCTTTGGCTAGCCGTTTCGTTATCCATGCTAGCGGGTATCCCTGCGGCCTCTACGCCGTGACAGCCTACGCAGCCCGCCGCG
>NZ_CAJPMA010000094.1 GCF_905371695.1 uncultured Campylobacter sp.
TTCGATTATAGCGACATAGAACCCAGCATAGCGAATAAAAGCCGCGAATTTATGGGCTGGTTATGGGGACGAAACGACGGAAAAGTTAAACTTTTCGAGCTTCCTAATGATCCTGCACGCATTCAGGATAAATACTTTCAAAAAGGCTACCTAGACGCGACAGTTTCGACACCTTATTTAAACGCGTCATTTGATAACTACACCGCCGACCTTACCTACTATATCCACGAGGGCGAGCCTTACGACGTCGCTAGCGTTGGCATTAGCGCACCTAGCGAATTAGAACTAGATACTAACGAAATTTTAGACGATTTTAGGCTAGAAAGCGGGGACAGGATGAACTCCGCGCATCTACGCCAAGATATGAAGAAACTCGACGATATCGTGGCAGACAAGGGCTATGCGTTCGTCAAAGTTCAGCCTAAAACGCTAAAACACGACGAAAACAAAACCGTCGAGATCGAATATGAAGTAATTCCTGGCGAGCAAGTTTATATTAGAAACGTTAAAATTTCCGGCAACGACCGTACGGTCGATCGCGTCGTGCGTAGAGAGTTATACCTAACGGAAGGAAATTTATACAATAGAACGGATCTTCAAGATAGTAAAGACGCGCTAAAACGCACTAGCTACTTTGACGACGTCGAGATAAAGGAGGAGCGCATAGATAAAAACACCGTAGATCTCGAAGTAAAAGTTAAAGAGGCTTCAACGGGCTCTATCACCGGCGGTATCGGTTACGGCAGTTCGGACGGCTTGTTACTAAATGCGGGCGTATCGGATACCAATATTTTCGGCTCGGGCTTGCAAGGCACGATCAATATCGATAAAAGCGACGACGAGCTTTCCGGGACAAATCGGGCTTACTAATCCTAGAATTTTCGATAGCGAGTATAGCCTAGGCGGTACGATTTACGCAAACGATTACAGCTACGATAGTTACGACGAGCGCTCGTACGGCTTTACGACGACGCTAGGCAGAAAGCTAACTAGAAATTTAAGCGCGTCTCTCGGCTACGTCATAGAACAAAGCAAGATTAACGGACTAAAAGACGCCCTAAAAGAGGTCGGCTACAAGGAGGGCACAAACATAAAAAGCTCTATTATTCCGTCTATCACTTATAATAGCACGGATGATTATTACCTGCCTCGCCGCGGTATCATAGCGAGCACTTCGCTTGAATTCGCGGGTCTGGGAGGAGATGAAAAATTTGCAAAAAGCCGTGCGAATTTTAATTACTATTTCGGCACCAGAGATTATATCGACTATGACCTAATCTTGCGTTACAAAGCAAGCTTCGGTAAAATTTGGGATCGCGGATATATTCCTATTAACGAAAGGCTATACTTAGGCGGCATTAGAAGCTTGCGCGGATACGAAAGCAGAACGGTTTCTCCGAAGGTTAAAAGCAGGATCGACGGCAATTGGTACGAAACGGGCGGCGAAATTTCGTTTAATAACTCCTTTGAGTTAAGCTTTCCTATTATCGACCGCGTAAAAATGCGCGGCGTATTATTCTATGATTACGGCATGATCGGCGATAACTCGCTAAGCGAGATCAAACGCTCGTCCGCAGGCGCCGGTATCGAATGGGTAACGCCTATGGGGCCGCTACAACTAATTTTTGCTAAGGCTATCGGCAAAAAAGAAAACGACGATACCAATACGTTTGAATTTACGATCGGTAGACGCTTCTAAATTTTAAGGCGCGAATTTTTGCGCCTTAACTTCATTAATTTTTAACCGTTTCTCACTCTATTTTCCGCTTATTTTGCTATCCTGTTTATCAAATTTAAAGTGCTCGTATAAACCTAATAAATAAACGTAAATTCGTGCTACCGACTGGCGACGACAAAACTAAAAAACGATCGGCGCTGCATCATCGCATAAGAAAAAAAAATGCAAACATTGGGTATAATCCGAAAATTTTGTAAAAACAGGATAAAAATATGAGTTTTTTAGACATTTTTTCAAATATCAGAAAAGCCCAACCCGCCCCCAGCGAAGCGCCTAGTCACTGGGTAAAGTGCGACGGCTGCGGCGCGCTAATGTATCATAAAGAAGTAGAAGCCTGCTTTAACGTCTGTCCTAAATGCGGTTATCACATGAGATTAAAGCCGAGCGACCGAATAAATCTAATCTGCGACGAAGGCACGTTCACCGAATTCGACGCGAATTTAAAGCCCGTAGATCCGCTAAATTTCGTCGATAAAAAATCCTACAAAAAACGCATCGCCGAAAGCAAAGAAAAAACCGGACGCACCAGCTCCGTAATATGCGGCGAAGGCGAGTGTAATGGACAGAAAATCCAGTTAGTCGTATTTGACTTCGGTTTCATGGGCGGCTCGCTAGCCTCGGTCGAGGGCGAAAAGATAACTCGCGCCATCAAACGATCCATCGCCAAACGCCAAGCGCTCGTAATCGTAAGCGCCTCGGGCGGAGCTAGGATGCAAGAAAGTACCTTCTCTCTTATGCAAATGGCAAAAACTTCTGCGGCGTTAAAACTTCTAGACGAAGCGCGAGTACCGTTTATATCGGTGCTTACGGATCCTACGATGGGCGGCGTATCGGCTAGCTTCGCGTGGCTAGGCGATCTAATAATAGCAGAACCCGGCGCGCTCATCGGCTTTGCGGGGCAGCGCGTAATTAAGCAAACGATCGGCAGCGACTTGCCGGAAGGCTTTCAGCGATCGGAATTTTTACTCGAACACGGGCTAATAGACGCGATCTTACCGCGCGGCGAACATAAGCGATACATTAGCGATATGGTTAAATTTTTAAGCGCCGACGTAGCGCACAAACATAAAAAATCGCTCAGTCAAACCGAAATGGACGAGGCCGAAACGGGCGATAAATTCGAACTAAAATTGAAAAAATAAGGCGAAATTTTGGATATTTGCGTATTTAGCATTCAAAAATCCCGCGCCGATAATTTTGAAAACGAGATAAGACAATACGTAAAAATGTCCGCGAAATTCGCAAACGTAAGCGATAAAATTTTATTTTCGGACAAAATCGCAAAGGCTCAAAGCGCAGGACGAGAAGAGGCGCTAAAAGCCTACGACGAAGCGTACGAGCCTTTAATGAAGGGCTACTGCGTAATGCTTGACGAACGCGGAGAGAACCTAGATAGCGTAAAATTTTCTAAAATTTTCGAGCAAAGCTCGCAGATAAATTTTTTTATAGGCGGAGCTTACGGGTTAAGCGAAAATTTAAAGAAAAAAGCGCAGAAAATAATTAGCCTAAGCCCGATGACGTTTTCGCATAAGATCGCTAAATTAGCGCTTTTCGAGCAAATTTTTAGAGGCCTTTGCATAAAGGCGAACCATCCATATCACAAGTAAAGGAAATTTATGACCGACAACGAATTCGAGTTTTTCAAAAAGCTGCTTGAAGATAGAAGCGCTCAGATCAAAAAAAATATCGCCGACGCCGCGAACGAAACCAGCGGCCTTCGCGACAGCGGAGCTAGCGACGAGGGCGATATAGCTTTGATCAATGCCGATTCGCTGATAGAACAATCTATCTCGGCGCAGCAAAAAGCCGAGTTAGACGAGATTAACTACGCTTTGGCTAAAATTTCAAATAAAACTTACGGCGTTTGCGAAATGTGCGAAGAGGATATAGCAATCGCGCGCCTAAAAGCCAAACCTCACGCAAGATATTGCATCACGTGCCGAGAGATAGCCGACAAATCTAAAATTTAAAGGATAAAAGATGAAAACTAGGCGATTTTTCTTATACTCCACCGTTTATGTCGCTCTTGTGGGGATTTTAGTTTATTCGCTAAATTCGTCGCAATACACGCTTGAAATTTTAGGATACTCGCTAGCGATGCCTATTGCGGCGTGGTTTATGCTGCCCGTGGGAATATTTGCTCTGCTTGCGCTGTTTCATATGATCTATCACGCGATCGGATTTTACTCTTTCAAGCGCGCCCTAAAAAAGGACGGCGCGCTTTACGAAGGGCTCGTAAAAGAGGTGCTTTTGGGGCTTGACACAAACAAAGACTTCAAAACCGACGCTTATAAAATTCCCGCTCAAATCGCGCGAGTACTTTCGCCTTGGGATAAATACAAAGACATGGGCATCGATAGCGCCGAACTGGGCGGGATTTTGCAGGTCATTAAAAGCGTAAAAAACGGCGAAATAGCCGAGCTTAAAAAGTTTAAACTGCCCAAAGACAATCCGCTAAATTTACAAAACGAGCTAAACAAGATCGAAAAATCGCCGAATTTTTATCTTGAAATTTTAAAAAGCGGCGGCGAGCAAGACGGCAAATTAACGAGCGCTGCTTATGAGAAGCTGATCAAAGAAGCGCCTTTTAACGAGATAAAAAAGCTAAATTTACAGCTAAGCGCGCAAGACGTTATGCAAATTTTACGCCGCTTCGTAAACGATGAAATAGACGTTAGCGCGGATGAAATTTACGTGCTTTTAGACGACGCCAAAATTAGTAAAGAGCAATATTTAAGCGCGGCCGTTATGCTAAAAAATAAGCTAAAACCCGACGCGTTTTTATCGATATTCGAAAAACTTAAATCAATCCATGCCGATGCGGACGAAGCATACGTCTACGCGCTTTACGAGCTTGCGATGATCGATCAAGTAAGAGAGGCGATAAGCGGTAGCGACGCGGACGAATTTATGCAGGTTAAAACGCTTTTGTTTTTGCGCGATCACGGTAGAGCTACGCCTACGTCGCTATTTTTTAAATGATCGATTTTAGCGCCAAACCGCTTTTTCTAGCCCCGCTCGCGGGTTTTTCGGATCTACCGCTTCGCAGCGTCGTAAAGCGCTTCGGCTGCGACGTAACCGTAAGCGAAATGATAAGCGCAAACGCGCTGGTTTTTGAAAGCGGCGCGAAAACGCTAGAAATGATTAAAAAATCGCCGGGCGAAACGCCGTTTATCGTGCAAATCGCGGGTAGCGACGCGGACGTGATCGCGCGGGCGATCGAAATTTTAAACCGCTTTGAAGGTATCGACGGCATCGACCTAAACTGCGGCTGTCCCGTACCCAAAGTCGTACGCCAAAACGCGGGTTCGGCGCTTTTAAAAGACGCTTCGAATTTAGCCCGAATAGTAGAAACTATCAAAAAGACGTCTAATAAAAAAAGTCTAAGCGTAAAAATGCGTCTGGGCTTTAACGAAAAAACGCCCGAAATTTTAGCTCTCGCGGCGCAGAACGCAGGAGCGGACTATATAGCCGTGCACGGGCGCACTCGCGCCGGCGGATACAGCGCGCAGGTCGATTACGAGGCGATCGCGAGGGCAAAAGCGGCAGTAAAAATCCCCGTCGTCGCAAACGGAGACATAGATGCGCAAAACGCGGACCAAATTTTAGCGATAACCGGCTGCGACGCGCTAATGATCGGGCGCGCCAGCATAGGCAAGCCGTGGATATTTCGCGAGATAAAAGACGGCAAAAGCGTAAGCGGCGAACTAAAACGCGAGATAATTTTAGCGCATTTCGATGCGATGATAGAGCATTACGGCGAGCGCGGCGCGGCGATATTTCGCAAGCATTTACACCGATACTCCAAAGGGCTGGACGGCGCGGCGGCGTTTCGCGACGAGATAAATCACGCCAGAGAAATAAGCGCGATGCGCCGAAAAACGGCGGAATTCTTTGCCGTCTAATGCAAGGCTACATCATCCGCACACAAAAAGTCAAGGACGAAGATCTACTGGTCTTTATCCTTACTAAAAACGCGCTAGTTAAATCCTACCGCTTCTACGGCGCGCGCCACCCGAGCGTAATGACGGGCTACAAAATTGACTTTGAACTAAACGAAAGCCTAAATTTTCTCCCGCAACTACGCTCCGTGCTGCATCTTGGTCATCGCTGGCTGGTTTTACGCGAGCGGCTCGTGGTTTGGCAGCAGTTTATGCGGCTGCTTTACGCGCACTTAAAGGACGCGGGCGAGCTGGACGAAATTTACTTTAACGAGCTTGAAATTTGCGCCGCAAGGTTTGGACTGCAAAATCCAAAGCGACTAATAATCGAAAGCTATGCGAGAATTTTGGAAGCCGAAGGTAGATTGCATAGCGAATTCGAGTGCTTCGTATGCGACGAACCGATAGAGGGCAAAGTCTGTCTCACGCGCGGATTCTTGCCGTCGCATCAGCGTTGTTTCGAACGAGCGAATTTTGAGAAACATAAGATCGCGCGGCTATTCGAGGACAAAAGCGCGATCGACCTAAGCGACGACGAGGTGGATAAAATTTATCAAATAGTGCTTGAAGGATTTTAAAAT
>NZ_CAJPMA010000095.1 GCF_905371695.1 uncultured Campylobacter sp.
TACTTAAAAATTTTAAAATTTTACGATTCAGCCTATTTTTTGATAACTCGCAGCTTAAAATTTTACGGATTTGCCCTTGTATTTTTACTGCTATGGATATTTTTAGGAATACGAAAAGCCGCTTTAATAACCGCAATTACTGGCGTTTGCGCATTTTTTACGATTGGCGTTTTTGCCGTTTTTAGCAACGTAAATATATTCGTGATTTTCGGTACGATACTAGTTAGCGCTGTCGGAGTCGATTATTTGCTACTCGCCCTAAAAGACGCGCCTGCGCGCGGTAAAATTTTAGGCGTTAGCTTGGCGGCCGGTACGAGCATAATCTCTTTTTTAGCGCTTGCGATTAGTCAAACGCATGCCGTTTTTAGTTTCGGAAGCAGCGTAGATTTGGGCGTGGCGCTAAATATGGTATGCGCGTTTTGGCTGGCCGCTAGGCCGAATTTTAAGCAAGTTGAGCCGAATTAAGAGTTCGTTTATCCTATTAGCCTATAATCGCGTCTCATTTTAAAGAAAGGAAAAGATATGGCATCTGTAAAATTTCAGGGAAATCTCGTAAATTTAAGCGGAAATTCCGTAAACGTAGGCGATCAAGCGCCGGTAGTCGCGGTAACCGGCGCCGATTTAAGCGGTATTCAAATCGGCGGCGAACAGGGAAGAGCGCAAATCATAGTAGTCGTCCCCTCCCTTGATACGGGCGTGTGTGCGGCGAGCGCTAGGAAATTTAACGAGGCTACGACCGGCATAGAAAATGCGGAAGTAGTCGTAGTTTCGATGGATCTGCCGTTTGCTATGGGCAGATTTTGCGCGACCGAAGGCATTAAAAATTTACGCGTCGGCAGCGATTTTAGAAACAAAGAATTCGCGCGCGCTTACGGCGTATTGATCGCGGACGGCGCGCTTGCGGGGCTTACGGCTCGCGCAGTATTCGTAATCGACGTTAGCGGCGCGGTAGTTTATAAGGAGATCGTGGAAGAAATCACGAACGAGCCTAACTACGAAGCGGCGTTAAACGCGGCAAAAGGCGCTAGCCAGACTTGCTGCGGCAGTTGACACTAAAATCTAGGTTTGCGGCGCAAACAAACTTCCGGCTCCGCGGTCGCGGAGCTTAATTTTATCCCCTATCCTTGCTAAAAATCAACGCGAAAGCTTAACTTTATCGTTATAATCTGCTAAAAATTTAGGACGTAAAATGAACGATAAAAATGAAAATTTAAGCGCTCTGCAAGCGTTAAACGGCGCGGGAAACTTTAATTCCGCCGCCGGCGATAAAAAAATTTTAAATTTTAGCGCGACTAGACCTTCGCCCGCCGCGCAAAATGCACAAAGTAGCGTAAATACGAATTTAAAATTTAGCCCCGTAGCGCCCGGCGATCAGACTCAAAGCTCCGCGCAAAATAAAGAAGACGGCGCCAAACAAAGCTCTTGCGAATGTGTGATAAAAGCTAAATTTAGCGCTTGGTTTAGTAGATTTTGCGCACAGCCCCATCAGAGTTTTTTCGCTAACGGTATTTTACTACTCATCGCCTACGCTACGCTGCTCTGCGGCGCTTTTGCGGGTTGGATAGACGTCGGCTCGCCTCTTCTTGAATATCATGCCTACGCCTTTGTTTTCGTGATTTTTATACAGTTTTTCTTGGGGTTTTTATTCGTCGTTTTTCCTAAATTTTTGGTGCAAGCCCCGATTGCGCAGGACGTTTATATGAAGCAGTTTTGGCTTTACTTTACGGCGTCCTGGGGAATGCTTGCGGCGTTTTTAACGGATGCGTACGCAAGCGCGCACGCATTTATGGGGTTAAATTTTGCGGCTCAAATTTTAAGTTTCGGGCTGCTTCTTGGCATCCATAAACGCTCGATCATCAAGGATAAACACGATACGAAATGGGTGCTAATCGGGCTATTTTCGGGGCTTGCGGCGCATGCGGCGTTTTTGCTCGCGCCTATGTTTAGCTTTACTAGCGGACTTGCGGAAGTCGCGGTAAAAGCGGGTTTTTGGCTATTTCTATTCGTCGTATTTTTATCGATTTCTCAGCGCATGATCCCGTTTTTTACCTCCGTTAAAGTCGCGGGCTATAAGATAAATAAAAGTAAAAATTTTATGCTAAAAGCCTACGCGCTGCTGCTTTTAAAGACGCTAGCGGGGTTTGCCGCCGCCCAGCTCGTAGCCGATGCGTTGCTTTTTGCGCTATTTGCGTACGAAATTCGGCGTTGGCGATTGCCTTTTATGCGCGCTAGCTCCATTTTGTGGGTATTATATTTGGGGCTTTGGTGGCTGCCGATCTCGTTTTTATTAGGCGTCATATCCGATATATGCGCGCTTGCGGGAGCAAATTTCGTCTTTGAAGAGACGCCGCTTCACGCCGTAGCGCTCGGATATTTCTTTACTATTTTAGTCGGCTTCGGTACTCGCGTGACGCTCGGGCATTCGGGCAGGGCGATAGAGGCGGACGCTTTTGCGACGACGATTTTTATTCTAACGCAGGCGGTCGTTTTAGTTCGCCTAATCGCGGGCGTTTCGCTAAATTTCGGGCTTAATTATTCGCTTCTAATCGCCGTAAGCGCCGCTGTTTTAGTCGTCGCGCTGATAGCGTGGGGAGCGAGATATTTGCCGATGCTAATTAAAGGGTTTAAGCTTTAAAATTTGACTACGGCGCGTCGTTTTGCGAGCGCTTTGATGTGAAAACTCGCCTACTTTTAGTAGAGCTTGCGAGTTAGGTGGCGGCAAGCTCGCGGAGGCGTAAAATTATAGGCTCTAAACGAGTTTAAATTTATAATTGAGCGCGTAAAATCTTATCAAAGGTAAAAGGTAAGCCGAAATTTCGCGCCGATGAGGCCGAGTGTTTTACTTTAAACTTGCCGATAGTCGCGCAAAAACGCAAATAATGGCCGAAATAAGCGACGGCCGTATGTGCTCCGCCGCTTAAATTTCGTTTTTTACATTATCCACTTTACTACGTCGCTCGTTTCGCGGCGGTATTTTTTAGGCTGCGCATTTAAGCGGTAACCAAATGGAACTACGATGGCTACGCGCTGTTTAGTTTCATCAAGCCCTAAAATTTTATTTAACGCGCCTCTATCAAACCCCTCGATAGGGCAGCTGTCGATTCCTAGCGACGCGGCGGCGTTCATCATATTGGTGGCTGCGATCATGCACTGCTCGTGCGACCACTGAAACGTAAGCTCGTCGTCGTTTTTGAAATTCGCCGTCAAAAAGTCGCGGTAAAATTTAGCTCTATCGCCGATCATTTCGGGTGCCGCGTCGGTATGGCGCGCGATCATCCGGGCTATATATCCGCTGTCTGGTTTAATCTCGGCGATCTTGCCTAAGATTACGACTAAATGCGAGCACGTCGTAATTTGCGGCTGGTTCCACGATACTTCGCGGATCTTTTGGCGAAGAATCGGATTTTGCACGACTAAAAAATCCCATTGTTCAAGTCCCGTAGAGCTCGGACTTAGTCTGCCCGCTTCTAAAATAAAATCAAACTCGCCGGCGCTAATTCTTTTCGTTTCGTCGAAAATTTTGCACGCATGGCGAAATTTTAGTATTTCTAGGTAGTTCATTTTTATCCTTCGTATTGATTTTTGACGCGCCCGTTAAGGCTGCACGGTTATTTCGTAGGTTCGTAAGGCGCGGTTTCAAAGCCTTTTTTAATTAACTCGCTCATACCGCCGTCAAGGCTCGTTACGTCACGCTCGTCGCTATCTATGAGCTGGGCTGCATGCATACTTCTACGGCCGCTTCGACATACGAAAGCTACCGGTTTAGTTAGGTCTACGCCCGCTTCTTTTAGCGCCTCTTGAAATTTTTGCTCGTCGTCGATTAGGGTGACTAATTTTGCGCCCTTAATAACGCCCGTTTCTTGCCATTCGGCGGGGGTTCGCACGTCTATGATTTGAGCGTTTCCGTCTTCTAGCGTCTTGATATTTTCGGGGGTTGCGCCAAGAGTTGCGATCTTGGCAAATGCCGAGCTTGCGCAAAATGCGGCGCAAAGCGCGATTTTAGTAGGTATATTCATCGGTTCGTCCTTTTGGTTAAAATGAAACGAAATTGTATCGCTAAAATTTAAACGTTACGGACGATCTTTGATTAAATTTTGTAAATTCGCGCTAATGTTTTCTGGAAGTAAGTTTGAAATTTCGCTAAAAAAGTTGCCGTCTTTGTCAAGTAAGTAGATCGACGAGCTGTGCGCGACCGAGTAACCCATTAATGAGTCTTTTAGTTCTACTTTTTGAAATTTTACACCGTAGTTTGCGGCTACTTGCTTTAAATTTTTAAGCTTTAAACCGGTTGCGTTTTCGTAGAAATTTTTAGCCATAAGCGTTAAATTTTCGGGCGTATCGCGCTCTGGATCAAGGGTTATGAAAATCAGCTCGAAATCGTCCCTTTTTAGCGGTTTTAGCGCGTTTTCGATCAGAGATAAGGTGGTCGGACAGACGTCGGGGCAGTAAAGATAACCGAAATATACCACCTTATACTTGCCTTTAAAGTCCTTCAAGCTTACGGTGGCGTTTGCCTCGTTTATCGCGGTAAAGTCGTATTTGTTCATGGCCGCGAAACCGCCGCCATAATGCTTAAATGCTAAAAACGCGCCGCCGCCCGCTACTAAAACAAAAATTAAAACGGCTAAAAATTTCTTCATTTCCCCCGCCTAAATTTTAAGGTCGAAATCTACGTAAAGACCCGTTTTCCTGCCTTCGTCGAGCACCTCGAAACGGTATCTCATCACGTCTATCACGCACGAGCTTAGCACCATCTTGCCCTCGTATCCGTCTTGCGTCTTTTCAAGCGCTACTTTTATCGTGCCCATGTCCATATTTAGCCCGTGCGCCTCGACGCTAGGGTTTTTAAAATTTAAGCCTTGCATGCTTGAAATTTTGAGGCTTACCGGCTGCATCGCTCGCACCGGACGCGGAGTGAGCTCGAAAGCGACGCTAACTCCTTTAAACTCGGCGTTGCACTCGCCCGCGTTTAGGTCGCACGGCAGAGGTTCTAGTGTAGAGTTTATCTGCGCGAACTGCGGCGGATCGTCGCTGCTTACTACAAAAAATCTATATAGCGCGTAGTAAAGCCCCGAAAGCACCGCAAAGAACGCAAGCGCGGTCGCGAGTTTCTTCATTATTTAAAATTTTCGGTTACGTTAATATTGTCTAGCGTAATCGTTTCGCCGTTGCTAAATTTCATCCACAAATCGACTTTATCGCCCTCTTTAAGCGGTTTGTTTAGCTCCATCAACATGACGTGAAGGCCTCCCGGTACTAGCTTAGTCTCGCCTTTTTTAGCGATTTCGATGTCCGGTACTTGCACCATAGACTTCATTCCGTTTTCGTGCTTGTGAGTATGCATCTCCGTGCTTTTGCAGACGCTGGATTTTACTTCGATTAGCTTCACGTCGGCGTCGGAGTTGTTTTTTATATTCATAAAAATGGCGCTGTTGTTTGCGCCGGGTTTGCTAGTCCTCGCGCGAACGTTATCAACGTTAACGTCTGCCGCAAATAGGCTTGAAGCGCCTAAAATAGCCGCCAAAGAAGCGGTAGCTAGAATTTTTTTCATAATAAGACCTCCGTAATTTTGATATGGGATATTAATTATCCGAATTATACACCGATACTGGCTAAAATTTGGCTGAAAGCGGGCGAAAAAATAATTTTTTTGGCTATAATTACACACTTCATACTTTAAATTTACAAGGCAAAATTTGAGAAAAATATCGATTTTATCGGTGCTTTTGGTGCTTTTTAGCTTTTGCGCGGCGGCAAACGCAAGCAATGAATTAAGCAAAGATTATTGGTTAAAAAAGCTAGAAAATTTCGATTTAAAATACGGCTATTACGATAACGATACGATTTTGGTCGTCGTAGATAAAGAGGCTAAAAATTTACGCGCTTTTTCGTATAAAAACGGCGCGTTAAGCGAGGTTTTTAATACGCCCGTAATCATCGGCAAGACGGGAGAAAAGCTAGTCGAGGGCGATCTAAAAACGCCCGTAGGCGTCTACCAACTAACGCGCAGATTTACGCCTAGCGATCGCTATTTAGGACCGCTTGCCTTCGCGCTTTCGTATCCGAATTTACTCGACCGCCTAGCCAAGCGAAACGGCGGAGGCATCTGGATACACGGCTATCCGCTAGACGGCGGCAGGACGGACGAGCTAAAAACGAAAGGCTGCGTGGCGATGCAAAACGATACACTTTTAAAATTCGACGAGGTGATCGACCATAAAAAG
>NZ_CAJPMA010000096.1 GCF_905371695.1 uncultured Campylobacter sp.
TAGTAAAATTTCTCGTCTTTATCCACGAGAATTACCTTGGCGTTAGGCATATCTCTTCTAAGTTTAGCCGCCAACGCGATACCGCTAAGTCCCGCGCCTATTATGACGATTTTAGAATTTATATCGTCGTTTTCGTCGCCCGTTGCCGAGCAACCGCTCATACCAGCGGCTAGTCCCGCAGCCCCCATTAGCTTTAAAGCGTCTCTTCTTTGCAGTCCTTTCATAAATTCTCCTTTCAAACGAGTTTATGAAATGCTACATAAAAAAGGCCGCTCTCTCCGTAACAAAGTTACCTTAAAACGAGAATCTTAAGAAACAAGCCTTATTTCGCCGCGGCTTTGCGTTATTTGCCCGCTTCTCTCAAGCTCTTTTAGCACCCTAGATACCGCTTCTCTAGCGCTTCCTAGATGATTCGCCAGCTCTTCGTGAGTTATTTTTATAAAATTTTCGTTTAGGTTTTCGATGCTTTGGGATAAAAAATTCATAATCCGCGCCGAAAGCGGCGAAAACAAAGCCTGTTCCATAACGTTTATCATTCTGGCAAACCGATCGGCTACGATTTTTAGAGTAAAATTTAAAATGCTCGGATATTTTTCTTTAAGAGGTTTGTAAATTCGCGCCGGAATAACGATGATCTCGCTATCTTGCTCGATTTCGACGCTTACTTTATTTTCTAGCGAATTTATAGAACACGTATCGCACAGCACGCAACTCTCGTCTTTAGTTAGTCTAAATATCGTTATTTCCTTTGCGCTAGACGACACGAACGCCCTTAAAACGCCTTTTAGTATAAGGATAAATCCTAAGCAATCGTTTCCGGAGTAAAATATATCGCCCCTTTTTACGGTTTTTAGATACGCGTTAGCAAAGATCGCATTTAGATCCTCGCTTGCTAGATCGAAATTATTCGTAAACCTCTCGCGCAAAATTTCTTTTAACTCTTCGCTTAGCATTTTGCCCTTTCGTGACTTCGTTACAAAAATTTAACCTTATTATAGGTAATATTGCATAAAAATTTAATACGAAAAGAAAAACAATGCACGACGTTAAGCAAAACGACTCACAAAGCAAAATAAAATCGCTTCCGATTATGCTTTTTGCCGGTACTATGGGGCTTGGAGGGCTTTGCGCGGCTTATAAGAAATTAAGCGAGATATTTGATTTGCCCGGCGAGATATTCTCGGCGCTTAGAGCGCTAGACTGCACGGTATTTTGCCTACTTTCGGCGTTTTACCTCTTTAAACTTTTAAAATTTAAAGAAGAAGTAAAGGCCGAATTTTCGCACCCTATAAAGATAAATTTTTTCGGCGGATTTATTATTTCGCTTTTTCTTTTAGCTCTAGCCTACAAAGACGCGCCGCTACTATACTACTCGCTTTTTTACGCGGCTTTAGGCTTGCAGACGATTTTTACGCTTTACGTAATTTCTTTTTGGATCGACGAAAAATTCGATATCGCGACGCTAAATCCGGCATGGTTTATCCCCGTAGTGGGCAACTTGCTAATCCCGATCATAGCCGAAAAATCTCAAGCGATCTGGTATTATTTTAGTTTGGGGCTATTTTTCTGGATTATTTTATTCGCCGTTATATTTTACAGGCTAGTCTTTTGCGATAAGTTAGCCGACAAATTCGTCCCGACGCTAGTCATTACGCTAGCGCCGCCGGCTATGGCGTTTTTAGGATACGTAAAATTAACCGAGCGATTCGACGCTTTTGCGGCGATACTGCTTAATATAAACGTATTTTTCGCCGCGCTTATACTTTTTTCGTATAAAAGATTTATTAAACTCAAATTCGCCCTATCGTGGTGGGCTTTTACCTTCCCGACGGCCGCTAGCTCCATAGCGTTTTTAAAAGCTTACGAAATTACGCAAAGCGATTTTTACTTAGTTTTAGGCGTCGGCGCTTTTGCGGCTCTAGTCGCTTCGATTTTGATAGTCGGATTTTTAACGGTTAAATCCATAATAAACGGCGAAATTTTTTCGGAAAAATAGCCTTAGCTCAAAAATTTACTTTAGTAGTATTCGTAGCTGATTTCTAGCTTTTTATATAGGCCGATTTCCGTTATGTCGCCGTTTTCGTAGTATTTGTCCGCGGGCTTAAATTTGACCGAGGTTTTATGCGTCAAATTTCCCCGCTCGTCCCTGATTATATCCTTAAACTGCAAGATTTGCCCGATTTTTGCCTGCGAACCGAAGTAATTTACCGACGTATACTCCATCTCGTCGCCGTTTGCGGCGTAGTAATAAACCCATTTTGAGCCCGGGGCTTGCGTGATTTTTTCGTATTCGCCGTTTGGCTTGCGCTCGAAGCTTATCTCTATGCCGTGGCGCAGCTCCATATTATTTTCTATCCGCGTTAAAACGCCCTTTTCGTCGTAGACGTAGCTATCGTCCGTCACTAGCGTCCCGCCCGAATACGCCGCTCTAGCGATCATTTTGCCGTCCTTGCCGTAGGTAATTTTCTCCATTCGGGGATAAAATTTATCCTCCACGTGCTGTTCTTTGGCCGTCGCGACTAAATTTTCGCCGTCAAATTCGTATTCGTAGAGATAAACGGCGCTATCTTGATACTTTTTGCGCACTAGCCCGTCTTTGCCGTACTCAAACAAAACCGAGCCGTTCGGTACGCCGTTTATATGCTCGGTTTCTTGCACTATATAGCCGTTTTCGTTAAACTCCGTCCGCTTTACGCGCGTATTTTCTAGCGTCCCGGAGCCGTCCATAGAGTATTCATACTCCGTAGCCGTCATGCTTTTTACCTCGCCTTTTAGCTCTCTTTTGCTCCAGTCGTTTTGCGGTAAAACGGTCGAGTTTAGATAACAAACCGCCGATACCGCCGCTAAAATAGCCTTTAAAATTTTCATTTTTATCCTTTTTCAAATCACGCAAAGCCTAGATTAGTTTGGGTTAAAATTTCGCCTAATTTAGCCAAAAAGCGGCAATACCGGTAAATTCTATCTTTTACGAGTTTGAATCCGCGCTTGAAACCGATTTAAATTTTTAAGCAAGCCTGAGGCAATTTTCATTTCCGGGCGGTTTATCAAATTTAAGCCTAAGCCTCATTTGCCTTTTTAAAAATTTCTCTCATCTCTTCTTCGCTAAGCGGCTCAACTAGTATATTTGCGGCGTCTATGAAGCGATATTTTTCTTTTGGCAGATTTGCCATAAAAGCGCCATATTCACATTCGCCGAGCACGTGCGCGTCCCTATCGTCTACGCCGACTACTAGCGTAAGTATCCAGCGCGAGACCTTGCGCTCTCCTAGAACTTCTTGCGCTTGCCACGAAGGGGATGGAGCGTAAGGCAAGATAGTCGGTAAATTTTCGCTAAGCGTATACGCGCCAAAAATTTCGCTACCGTCTTTATCTTCGTATAAATTCTCTCTTGCGCTATAAGCGTCAAGATACTGCACCTGCCTCATCATCTCATCGAATTTAGCCGCAGGGCCGGCGCTTGCAAAAATTTCATCTATCATAACCGCATCAAACGCCACGTCGCGCTCCAGGCCAGAGATATAAAGCGTTTGATTTTTCTCTTTTGTCTCCTTTAGAGCCTCAAGTCCCCACATTATGTCGGCTTCATAATCAAATTTTAAAATTTGCTCGCTATCGTAAATTTCTTTATTGTCGCGCTCTATTTTCGAGCCGGTTTTGGCTGAAATTTTAGAAAGAAACAAAATCGCCGTCTGCCAGTCGCCAACGCCGCTTGGAGTACAGACTCGGACGATATATTTGCCGTCTTCATAGTTTAGTTCAAAGCCGCGAGCGCTCTTTTGCCATACGCCAGCAATCATCACGTTTTCGTTTAGCGAAAGCTCGCTCGGCTCGTCGTTTTGGCTATTAAAAAAGCAAAATCCCTCTATAAACTCTGAAATTTCGCGCTCGCTTAGCGCCTTTTCATATCCGCCCAAAAGCTTCTTTTTATTTTTTACCTTAAATGTTACGCTCATAAATTCTCTTTCGCCTACTCTAAAACGTCATCGCTTGATCGCACTGCCTAACCCACTCGGACAAGATATCCATGCTGCCTTTCACCTCAGCCTCGAAGTAAGGCTCTCCTGCATGCAAACCGCACCTCGTTTGACAGCTACCGCAAACCTTTAGCATAGCACCGCTAGCGTAAAGCTCTTTTAACATCGCTACTAGATCTACGTCGTAGTTTTCCGGCTTTTTTGTGCTATTTCGCGCAAGATCGACTGCGTCGTTCATTAGAAAAATTCTAACCTCTTCGCCTTTTTCTTTTAGCGTTTTAGCTAGCCTTAATGCGTTGTAAGCATTATCGGTACCGTTGTATGGTTGATTTGTAAGTATAAATAGAAATTTTTTCATCTTTTTCTCCTTTTGCCAAAAATGTAGCGCAAACCGAGCAAATTTTAGCCAAGCTATATAAAAAGAGGCTAAATTTATCTAAATAGCAAAAGTATGCCGATGCCACAGACTATAACGGCGGTGCAAATTTCAAGTAGTCTTAGGTGTATTTGTAAAAATTTCTTTAGCATAGCTCCGCCGAGTGCGTAGATATTTAGCGAGCAAAACTCGATAAAAACGAGCGTAACCGTGATAGAGAGTATGCGCGGCAGGCTAAAAGGATCGTTCGCATCCAAAAAAGTCGGCAGCAAGGCGGAGAGAAAAATCCATGCCTTAGGATTTGAGATACAGACCACGGCGCCGTTTAAAAACATCTGCTTTTTGCTCGGCAGCTGCGAGACCTTCGTGATGCTAAGCTCGCCCCTGCCAAAAAGAAGTATCGCGCCAAGATAGAGCATATAAAGGCCCGCGATGATATTTAGCGCCTTAAATGCGTACTCAAAGTGATGTAGCACCGCGCCCACGCCAAGCATACAGCAAAACGCCACGAAAGCAAGCGAAAGAAGCTGCCCGGTCATCATAATAAGCGAGTACTTATAACCAAAGCTCATACCGATACTCATCGCATAGGTCATGTTAATACCGGGCATTAGCGAGATAGGAGCAAGCGTGACGAAAAAGAGTAAGAAGTCCATAAAAAGCCTTGAAATTTAGCTAACAAATATAAAAATTTAATCCATAAATCAGATCCAGCGATCAAATTTATAGCTTAAATTTAAAAGGCGGACCAAGCCGCCTCTTTTTAGTGAGTTAAGAAATACTCTTGAATTCTGGCTTTGTCGCTTGTTTTTGTAAGCGCAAGCATCAAAAGCACTCTAGCTTTTTGCGCGTTTAGGTTGTCGCTTGTTAAAAAGCCGTATTTTGCGTCGTTCACCTCGCCGTTCATAGTCGTTTCGCCGCTTCCTACACGTGAGTCACGAACTACCACTACGCCAGCTTTTGAAGCCTCGCCAAGTGCGTCAAGCACGCTAAAGTAAGGGTTGCCGTTGCCAAGGCCAGCGCTAATTATACCTTTTACTCCATTTTTAACAGCTACATTTACAAAGTCAGGGTTGTCATTTGCGTGAGAGTAGATGATATCAACTCTTGGAAGCTCTTTTACGCCCTCTAGGTCAAATGCTGAGCTTGCTGTGTGTTTTCTGATCGGATTCATATAGTATTTTACGTTGCCATAAAAGACTGTGCCGATCTTACCGCTGTTTGGTGATTTAAATGTATCAACGCCTGTTGTGTTGGTTTTGGTTACCTCACGAGCCGCGTGAATTTCATCATTCATAGTGACCACAACACCCTTGCCTACGCTATCTTTACTAATAGCTACGTTTACAGCGTTAAATAAATTTAGTGGACCGTCTGCGCTTAGTGAGCCGCTATTTCTCATCGCACCTACAAGCACAACTGGTTTGTCGCTTTTAACTACTAAATTTAGAAAGTAAGCTGTCTCCTCCATAGTATCTGTGCCGTGAGTAACGACGATACCATCAGCCTTGCCACTGTTTAGAAGTTCGTTGATTCTATTTGCAAGCTTTAGCCAAACTTCATTGTTCATATCCTGTGAGCCGATATTTGAAATTTGCTCACCTTTTATGGTAGCGATCTTGTTGATATCTGGCACGGCTGCGATTAGTTTATCGACCGTAACAGTTCCAGAAGTATAGCTCGAATCAAGCGATCCTGAGCCGCTTCCTGCTATCGTTCCACCAGTAGCTAGGATGTAGATGGTTGGCTTAGCAACCGCTAAAGTAGCACCTAAAATCATGAGTAACACCGCCTTAAAGATTAAACGCATTTTAGCTCCTTTGCATTAAAATTTGCAAAGTCATTATAATGCCATTTATTTAAAAAAAT
>NZ_CAJPMA010000097.1 GCF_905371695.1 uncultured Campylobacter sp.
TGTCTATACCTCGCAGTTTAAAGATTTAACTGCTATAATAGAGTAAATTTAATGTATTGCGACTTAAAATTTATTAGCGAGAGTAGTCAAGAGTCGTCGGCGCTAAATTTTTGCGATTTTACGCCTTAAAATTTAGCCTGCGCGCGCGGTTTAGGAATATAAAAAGCGCCTTTTTTTCTTTTGCGCCGATGCGGTAGGTTATCAGTTTTAAATACCTTTTTACGTCGTCTTCGCCGATGCTGCGCGTCTCGGCGTAGCGGCTTAAAATATAATTGGGAATTTTGACTTTTTTGCGCATAAAATTTCGCGTGAGGCGCTTGTAAATTTGGCCGTTTTTTCGGTAGCAAAATCTAGCGAAAACAAACGGCAAGCCCGTCCTCTCGCGCCAAATTTTAGCTAAATCGTAAAAATTCTCGCTCCCCTCGCGCAAATAAGCGTTAAGCGCTCTATCGCCGATAAGCACTTCGCCTTTTATGCCTAGCGCGCGGGCTAGCATATTAGAGCTAGCGCTCGCCGCGTCGGTTTTGGGCGCGCTATTCTTGCGTACGAGTACGCTCTTTACGGCGCCTTTCGCGACGATACCCATGTCTAGCGTGCGATAAATTTTGCGTCTGCTTTCCACGCTAGAAATTACCGCCGCGTCGATGCGTCCCGCTCTTAAATCGCGGTTTAGGCGACTAGGTACGCCCTTTTTACGCTCGATCGCGGCCTTTACGCAGCTAGGTAGCGCGCTACGCTTTAAAAATACGTGAAAGGGTAGTAAATTTAGGTAATCTATCTTACCGAATTTCACTCATTGACCTCGTCGAGCTCGCATTTTAGCATCTGTACGTACCTCATGGCGTGCTCTGCGATTTGCTCGTCCGTAATGCCCGCTAGCGCGCCGTCGGCTGCGAAAATTTTATTAAACGTCATACCGCAATAATTAGCGGTTACTTGCATCGGAGTTAGCACCTCGGCTAGGCTAAATTTATTGCTGCCGTGTTTGGAGTATTCGTTTATCGGCGAGCCCGTAGTTACGGCGATTTGCAGCTCTTTGCCCGCTAGTAGGCCGTTTTGGTGGCAGTATGAGAACGCGGCGTCCATGTAGGCTTTCATCATCGGCGGAGTGGCTAGCCAATAAAGAGGGTATTGCAGTACGATGCGCTCGGCGTTTTTAACGAAGTTAGCTTCCGCTACGGCGTCGATCGCGCCCGCGTCGTTGCCGTAGACGGCCTCTACATGGCGGACGGTTACGTCGGAGACGCTTTTTGCGGCGTCGATTAGGGCTTTGTTTAGACGGGAATTCTTAAAATTTGGGTGAGATAATACGATAAGCGTTTTCATATTCGTCCTTTAAAATGATGTGCCTAAATTTAGCATTTGGCGGGTTAAAATCGGATAAATTCATGAATTTTAAGTCGTAAATTTTAAAGGCGAATTTATTTTTAGCGGTATTGCGGCAAGTCGGGCGGTTTTCGTCGTGTTGAAATTTTAAGCCTTTGTTAGCGTACCCGCGTCGACCGTCGTTCATTTCGGCTTTTGATTTGTTTTTTAGCCTAGGCGTTTGCGAAATTTGGTAGAACGTAAATTTGAGGCAAAAAATAATCGGAAATACGCGAAATACCGGGGAAAAGTCAGCTTTTACCAAAAAAACGGCGCAAGAAAAACGAGCGCCAAAATTTTTAGGCGGATTTGAATGCTGCGACGAAAATTTCATCCAAAGACTAGACGTGTAGCCCGTCGCAGGGCGAAATTATCTAGCTCATTTAAAGGCGCTCAAAAAAACGCGCTATTTACAAGGTATTAAACACGCGGTCTCCCGCATCGCCCAGCCCCGGCACGATGTAGTTTTTTTCGTTTAGCTTTTCGTCGATCGCGGCGGTATAAACGCTCACGTCCGGATAAATCTCGCTAAATCTTTTTAAACCCTCGGGCGCGGCGATAACGGAGATAAATTTGATCCGCTTTACGCCTTTTTCGCGTAAAAATTTGACCGCGTCTATCGCCGTACCGCCGGTAGCAAACATCGGATCGATGACGATAGCGACGCGCTCGCAGGCGTCTTCGGGCAGTTTAGCGTAGAAAAACTCGGCTTGCGCGGTTTTTTCGTTTCGTTGAAAGCCCAAAAATCCGACGCTGGCGTTTGGTATGATTTTAAAAACGCTCTCCAACATCCCCAACGCGGCGCGCAAAATAGGACAGATCATGACCTTCGTCGCTAGCTTTTTAGCCTGCGCCTGCGCGACCGGGGTCTGCACGCTCACGTTTTTTAGCGCCAGATCGCGCGTCGCTTCAAATATCATCAGGTGGCTGATCTCATCGACTAGCATCCTAAACTGAAAGGTCGGCGTCGAGGCATCTCGCAAAATAGCTAGCTTGTGCTCGATGAGCGGGTGAGAGACTAGGCGGACGTTTGGTAGCTCGGCGGCATCGGCGGCGGTGAAATTTTTCATAAAGATCCTTAAAATTTAGCGGATAAAATTTAAAAAACGCTAGGCTGGGCTTTTTAAATTTTACCGTTTTGAGTCGTAAAAATCGCAAATCGCTAGTTTCGCGCGTAAGGCCTGCTCACGGCTAAGACGCTATTAGCGGGCAAAATTTAGCTCCCCGTTAGACGGGCTTGCGCGCTTAGGGCGTTTGGCTTGGAGCAAAAACGGCGCGCCGTAAAACAAGACTAAATTTAGCCCGGCGAGCCGCTATAAATTTTAGACTTTTTAATAAAGCCAAAGCTCGTAGTAAAATAGTAAATTTTGCGCAGGCTAGCCCCGCTCGCCGCAGCCTTTAAAAGCTAAGAGCGGCGAGCAAAGCGCCCAGCAAATTTAACTAAAATAACTTTGCTAGACTCGCTCTATACGCTTCGACGTCGAAATTTTTTACCCTAGCTACGCCGTCGTCGACCGCAGCTTGCGCTACCGCAGGAGCAACCGCTGTTAGAACGCGTTTGTCAAACGGTTTTGGTATGATGTAGTCTTTGCCGAATTTTAGCTCTTTTACGCCAAACGCCGCACAAACCTCCGCAGGCACGGGCTCTTTGGCCAAATTTGCAAGCGCGCGCGCCGCAGCCATCTTCATATTTTCGGTGATTTTTTTGGCTCTGACATCAAGCGCGCCGCGGAATATAAACGGAAAGCCAAGAACGTTATTTACTTGGTTTGGATAGTCGCTGCGGCCGGTACCCATCATCACGTCGTTTCGCACGCTAGCGACGTCTTCGGGGAAGATCTCCGGAGTCGGGTTAGCAAGCGCGAAAATAATCGGCTCGTCGTTCATAGACGCGACCATTTCTTTGGTTACTACGCCAGGTTTTGAAAGACCTAGGAACATATCCGCGCCCTTCATCGCATCCGCTAGCGTCCTATCTGCGGTTTCTAGGGCGAATTCGACCTTTTCCGGAGTTAGATCGGTGCGGCCTTTGTGGATCACGCCCTTACTATCAACCATCACGATGTGTTTTGCGCCCAGAGCTTTATACATCTTAGCGCATGCGATACCAGCCGCGCCCGCGCCGCTAACTACGATTTTGATTTTAGAGATGTCTTTGCCCGAAATCTCCATCGCGTTTATCATGCCCGCGCTTGTAATCATCGCAGTGCCGTGCTGATCGTCGTGCATGACCGGGATATCGACTGCTTCTTGTAGTTTGCGCTCGATCTCAAAGCACTTTGGAGCGCGGATGTCTTCTAAATTTATACCGCCGAAAGTCGGAGAGAGCGCTTTGCAAATTTCAACAATCTTATCTGGATCGTGCTCATCTAGCTCGATGTCAAAGGCATCTACGTTTGCAAATTTTTTAAACAAAACCGCCTTGCCTTCCATTACCGGCTTGCCCGCTACCGCGCCGATGTCGCCTAGACCGAGTACAGCCGTACCGTCGGTGATGACGGCTACTAAATTTGCTTTGTTTGTGTATTTGTAGGCTAGTTCGTTGTTGGCCTCGATCTGCTTGCACGGTACCGCGACGCCAGGCGTATACGCCATAGATAGGTCTCTTGCCGTGGCGCACGGGGTTTTTACTTTTATCTCTATCTTGCCGCCCTCGTGATACGCGAGCGCCTCTTCGTTAGTTACGTGTGTCATTTATTCTCCTTTAAAATATTTCTTATTCTTTTTTTCGTCTCGTCCGTGCCCAAAACTTCGAGCACCTCAAATATCCCCGGGCTTACGCTATTTCCAGTTAGCGCGACGCGAAGCGCCTGAGCTAGGTCTTTTAGCTTTAAGCCGTTTGCTTCTAAAAATTTACCCGTCATCTCCTCGTAGCCTTTGGCGTCTAAATTTTCGCCTAAAATTTCGGCAAATTTGGCCAAATTTTCCTTGCTTTCGGGCGTGATAAATTTAGCGTAGGCTTTCTCGTCGTATGCGCTTGGAGCGTTTATTATCGTCCTTGCGCTCTGGCTCATTTCAACTAGCGTTTTTGAGCGCTCGCGCAGAGAATTTAACAGCACCTCGCCCTTTGGCATCGCCTTAAAATCTATATCAAATTCAAGCATCTCACGTGCTAGTCTCTCGTACGGCAGAGTCTTGATGTAGTGGGCGTTTAGCCACTCTAGCTTGCTTGCGTTATAGGTGCTTGAGCTCTTATTTATATCGTGCGGATCGAAATACTTTAACATATCGTCCATGCCGAAAATTTCGTCGTTTCCGTGGCTCCAGCCTAAGCGCACGAGGAAATTTAAAAGAGCCTCAGGCAGATAACCCATGCGCTTATACTCCATCACGTCGGTCGCGCCGTGTCGTTTGCTTAGTTTGCTACCGTCCTCGCCGTTTATCATCGCGACGTGATAAAATTTCGGCGCTTTAAAGCCCAGCGCATCGTAGAGTACGATTTGCTTCGGGGTATTTGATAGATGATCGTCGCCGCGGATAACGTCGGTTACGCCCATTAGCGCGTCGTCTATCACGACCGTGAAGTTATAGGTCGGAGTGCCGTCAGAGCGCGCGATGATGAAATCATCCAGGATATCCTCGACTCTAAATTTGACTTCGCCTTTGATACCGTCGTCGATCACGATCTCGCCGCTTAGAGGCGCTTTGATACGGATAACGGGCTCGATTCCCGCTGGCGGAGTGCCCGTAAATTCGCGGTAGCGATTGTCGTATTTAGGCCTCTCTTTTCGCGCTTCTTGCTCGGCGCGCAGAGCGTCTAGCTCGTCCTTGCTCATGTAGCATTTATAGGCTTTGCCTTCAGCTAGCAGCTTTTGTACGTACTCTTTATACACGTCGAATCTACGCGACTGATAGGTCACCTCGCCGTCGTGATCTAGCCCGCACCAGGCAAAGGCTTCTTTTATCGCTTGCGTGGCCTCCTCGGAGTTGCGTTTTAGGTCGGTATCTTCGATACGTAGCAGAAATTTCCCGCCGTTTTTGCGCGCGTAGAGATAGTTATATAGCGCGGTTCTTAGTCCGCCGATGTGCAAGTAGCCCGTCGGGGATGGCGCAAATCTAGTAGTTATCATTGTTATGCTCTTAAATTTTTATGTTATAATGAGCGAAATTATATTTTTAAATTACTTAAATAAAGGTTTTGTTATGTTTAAAAAAGCTATTTTTGCTTCGTTGGCGTGCGGAATTTGCCTACACGCTCAAA
>NZ_CAJPMA010000098.1 GCF_905371695.1 uncultured Campylobacter sp.
CTTGTAATCTACGCGATTAGCACGATAGAATTTAAAAGTATAGATGTAGATTAAGCTTTTCCCTTCTTAAATTTTTAATGAAAAATAGATCCGCGCGGAGTTAAAGCGGAAAAATTTATTTGCGTTTTGAAATTAGAGAAAATTTTACAAAGTCCAAATTTACCACTTGACGTTGCAAATTTTCGGTGGATAGTAAATCTGGATACGAAAAGAAAACGGAAGTATTTTGAAACGCCGCTTAGTAAGCTCGCGGTCGCTACTAAAAACTACAAACGCGAATCATGAAGTAAAGCAGAAGCGACTAAATTTTCATCCCGAAACTAGGCGCATAGCCCGTTCGCGGGATAAAATTTTAACTCGTTTAATCCTACGTAGCCGCGCCCGCTGGCGCGGCCTTATAAACGTACCCTACTCCCACTCTATCGTTGCGGGCGGTTTGCTTGAAATGTCGTAAACTACGCGGTTGATGCCGTCTACTTCGTTTATGATGCGGCGAGAGACGTTTTCTAGCAGGTCGTACGGCAAGCGCGAGAAGCTAGCAGTCATGCCGTCGCTAGCATCCACCACGCGCACGCACACGGCGTTTTCGTAGGTGCGGTTATCGCCCATGACTCCCACGGAGTGCACGTTTAGCAGCACGCAAAATGCCTGCCACGTTTTGTTGTACCAGCCGCTTGATTTTAGCTCATCGCGCAGGATCACGTCGGCTTTGCGCAGGAGTTCTAGACTAGGCGTATTTACTTCGCCCATTATGCGGATCGCAAGGCCCGGTCCAGGGAATGGATGACGAAACACGAGCTCGCGCGAAAGACCAAGCTCAAGGCCTAGCCGGCGCACCTCGTCTTTAAAGATTTCTCGTAACGGCTCGATTAGCTCGAATTTCATCCACTCGGGCAGCCCGCCTACGTTGTGATGGCTTTTTATAGTCTTAGAAGCGCCGCCCACGCTACTTTCTATAATGTCCGTATAAAGCGTGCCTTGGGCTAGATATTTTACGTTTTCGTGCTTTTTAGCCTCCGCGTCGAATACCTCGATAAAGGTCTCGCCGATGATTTTGCGCTTTTTCTCAGGATCGGTCACGCCCGCAAGACGCTCTAAGAAAAGCTTGCTAGCGTCGATTACGATTAAATCGACGCCTAGCTTGGTTTTAAAGGTATTTTCTACCTGCTCGCGCTCGCCCGTGCGAAGCAGTCCGTTATCGACGAAAACTACGATTAAATTTTCCTTTATGCAGTGCGCCAAAAGCGCGGCTACGACCGAGCTATCCACTCCTCCGCTCACCGCGCACAGTACCTTGTCGCTTCCTACTTGCGCTTTAATACGCTCCATTTGCGTTTTTGCAAAGCTTCCCATGTTCCACGTGCTTTCGCAGCCGCAGATATATTTGGCGAAATTTTTTAAGATTTGCGCGCCGAACTCGCTGTGCTGCACCTCGGGATGAAACTGCAAAGCGTAAAATTTGCGCGCGTCGTCGCCGAATGCGCAAAACGGCGAGTGCTCGCTAGTAGCAAGCGCTTTAAACCCGTCCGGAAGCTCCTCTACGACGTCTGAATGACTCATCCAAACGATTTGCTTTGCGGGAGTATCGCGAAATAGCGCGTGCTCGCCCGTAACGCAAAGTTCGGCCTTGCCGTATTCTTTTTTATTGGCGGCGGCAACTTTCGCGCCGTGAGAGTGAGCTAACAGCTGCATGCCGTAGAAAATACCTAAAATCGGCAGCCCCAGCTTAAACACGCCCTCGTCGCAAAAATAGGCGTCTTGCGCGTAGACGCTAGCCGGCCCGCCGCTTAAAATCACACCCTTAGGCTGCTTTTCTTTAATCTTTTCCAAATTCGCGTTAAAAGGCAAAATTTCCGTATAAACGCCCTGTTCGCGAAGTCTTCTGGCGATTAGCTGGGTGTATTGCGACCCGAAATCCAAAACTACGATATCGGCGGTTTTCATTAATACCATCCTAAAATTTCAAATTGAACGTACCAAACGGCAAGCGATATGAGATAGCCGACGACTACTTTCCAAGCCTGACTCATATGCGCGCCGAAGGTGTAAATGCCTTTTAACTTACCCATTACGCCCACGCCCGCGGCCGAGCCGAAGCTAATCATCGAGCCGCCGATGCCGGCCGTTAGCGTAACTAATAGCCACTGATCTACGCCCATTTGCGGATTTGCTTTTAGCACCGCCGACATTACGGGCACGTTATCTACGACCGCCGAGACGAAGCCCACAGCGATATTTACAGCGCTTAGCCCGAATATATCGTAAAGCTTTACTAAATAGCCCAAAAATCCCAAAAAGTGCAGCGCGCCGACGGCGGCTAAAATTCCGAAGAAAAATATGAGCGTGTCGTTTTCGATTTTAGACATATAATGAAAAACGTGAATCGGCTCTTCGGTTTTATAAATTCTTTTAAAGCAATAAGCGTAAACGGCTAGCAACGATAAGCCGAACATCATACCCCACATAGCGGGCAGATGGAAAAACTGATGGCCTAGCACCGCGCACGCGATAGTAGCGACGCCTAGCCAGATTACGACCTTGCCACCTTTTTTAACGTAAAATTTAGGCTCGGTCGTAGGGTCGAAATGCGGGCTACCCGCGGGGACGGTTTTAGCAAGTAAAAACGCGGTAATTAGCCAACCGATAAACGAGGCCGGGAAAAGCGCGAAAAAGTCGATGAAAGGCGCTTTGCCCGCAGCCCAAGCCATCAGCGTCGTAATATCGCCGAACGGGCTCCACGCGCCGCCCGCGTTCGCGGCTACGACGATGTTTATCGCGCCCGCGACCAAAAACGGCTTGTTGTTGCGATCGATCGTTAAAAGCACGGTAGAAAGAATAAGCGCGGTAGTTAGATTATCGGCGACCGGGCTAATAAAAAACGCCAAAATTCCGGTTAGCCAAAATAGCTTTTTATACGTGTAGCCCTTAGAGACGAGGTTGTATTTTAGCGTGTTAAATACGTCTCTTTCGATAAGCGCTTCGATAAACGTCATCGCGACCATTAGGAAAAATATAATTTGCGCGATTTCTAAAATCAGGTGATTTACCTCGTCGTTTAACGGGTGCATATCCTGCCCGTTTATCGCCATATAAATACCTACTAAAATAAACATAAACGTACCGATAAATAGCGCCGGTTTAGCCTTATTTATATGGTATTTCTCCTCGGCGGCGATAAAATAATATCCGCCTAAGAATATAAGGAAGCACAATATGCCGACCCACGTCGTAGTCATATCCGCCGTCTCGCCCGAAGAGCCGAACGCTAGCCCGAAGGAAAGCGCGATTAGGCTTAAAATTTTCATTCATTCTCCTTTTAAATTTTAAAATTTTCGCTATTTTACTTAAATGACTATAAATGTAAGCTTTTTGTTTAAAGTCGGTTTATTTTTTCCCTTTTACTCTCTTTTTGAGGCGCGTCGCCGTAAAACGGATCGGCTTTATAGCCGCAGCCGCCCAAATTTAGCGCAACGAAAATTAATAATAAAAATGCTAAAATCGTCCTATGAAAGACGCTAAAATTCTGGTAAAACATATCTACGATAATCCTTTGTTTAAAGAGTTAAAAAATGCCGACGAATGCCGCGAGCTACGCGCTTTAATGCCGCGCGCGCAACAAAATTTCATCGCTTTTTGTTACGTCAGGCAAGGCGCGCTGTTTTTCGTGCTGACCCATCCGCTGATGCTGTCGGAATTAAAACGCGATAGTAGTATAAATATGATAAAAGGCTTATTAAAAGCTTTCGTTAAAACGCGCGAAAATAGCGTCTTTAAAGACGTTCGCGACGTTAAATTTTTCGTCACCGAAAAATTGCGCTACCGCCCCGCTCCCAAAGAGCGCAAAATTTTGCTTCGCCCCAAAAGCGACGGGAATTTTCAAATTTCAGCCAAAGACGAAATTTTAAAGGCGAAATTCGAGGAGCTAAGCCGTATTTTGGCGGCTCGCTCGGCGAAATTCGAAAGCGTGCGATGTTAATCGACGAGATACGCTCGCTGCCCGCCGCGCCCGGCGTCTATCAGTATTTCGACGCGCAAAATCGCCTACTTTACGTAGGAAAGGCTAAAATTTTAAAAAACCGCGTAAAAAGCTATTTTAGCTTTACGCCGCTCCTCGCGCCGAGCCCCAAAGTAAGCCCTCGCATACGCAAAATGATAAGCGAAGCCGTCCATCTTGAATACATCGTAACAAACTCCGAAGCCGACGCGCTAATCTTAGAAAATTCCTTCATCAAGCAGCTAAAACCCAAATACAACATATTACTTCGCGACGACAAAACCTACCCTTATATTTTCGTAAATTTAAACGACGAATTTCCGCGTTTTGAGATTACTCGAAGAGTAGTAAAAGGCGCTAATATACGTTATTTCGGACCGTATTTTAGCGGAGCGGGCGAGCTGATAAACGCGCTTTATTTAAATTTTAACCTAGTTCAAAAAAAGGGCTGTTTAAAGGATAAAAAAGCCTGTCTTTTTTACCAGATCGGCCGCTGCAACGCGCCTTGCGAGGGTAAAATTTCAAGCGAGGATTACGCTAAAATTTTAAAAGACGCCACGGCTGCGCTGCAAAATCCAAGCCTGCTAATCCCGCGCCTAAACGAGCTAATGATAAACTTCGCAAACGCCGAAAATTTCGAACAAGCGGCAGCCGTGCGCGACCAGATAGAAACGCTAAAAAATATCCAAACCAAGGTAGAAGTCGATCTTGCGCGCTTGGAGGATTTTGAAGCCTATGCGGTCGTAAGCGCGAAAAATATGCTCTGCGCGGCTCGTTTTAGCGTGCAAGGCGGCAAGATTAACGGCGTAAAAACGACGGTGGCCGCGCTTAAAGACGGCGACGAGGATAGTATTAATGAAGCTTATCGCCACGTTATTTTAGAGAGTTTCCCGCAAGATCAGCCCGTAATTACGAGTAAAATTTACGTTTTTGAAGATTTTGAAGACGCCGCATTGGTGGAAGAAATTTTAAACGAGCGGCACGGACGAAAATTTAGCATCTCCCGCCCTAAAATCGGCGAAAAACGTAAAATTTGCGAGATCGCCGCTAAAAACGCCGAGGTTAGTATCGACAAATATTTAAAAACCCACGACGACGCGATTTTAGAGCTTATCGCCGAGTATTTTTCGCTATCGCACGTTCCTTACGTTATCGAAGCGTTTGATAACTCGCATTTATTCGGAGAGGCCACCGTGGGCGCGATGGTGCGCTGGTCGCACGGCGCGTGGGACAAGGACGGATACCGCCGCATGCATCTAAGCGCAAAAAACGACTACGACCAGATGCGCGAACAGCTAACCGCGCGGGCTTTACGCTTTGATAAGCTTAGTCCGCCCGATCTTTGGGTTATCGACGGAGGCGAGGCGCTATTAAATTTAGCGCTTGAAATTTTAGCAAGCAGCGGCGCGAACGTGGACGTGATCGCTATTTCAAAAGAAAAAATAGACGCCAAAGCCCACCGCGCAAAAGGGGCAGCGAAAGATAAAATTTATACGCAAAAGGGCAAATTCACGCTAAACGCGGACGATAAAAAATTGCAGTTTTTTCAGCGCCTTCGC
>NZ_CAJPMA010000099.1 GCF_905371695.1 uncultured Campylobacter sp.
CCGTAGCCTTACCGCCAAAAAGATCCGCGTCCGCGTTTATCTCTAAATTTTCGCCCGATTTTACCGCGTCGCCCGCGACTTCAAGCGCGCCTTGTAGTTCGCGTCCGCTCAAAAATTTTAGCCGCGCGAGCTCGGGCGCATAGGCGGTAAATTTCGCCGCCGCGTCGCCGTTATTTAGGTTAAATTTCCCGTTGGCGCTTTTTATATCAAGCAGCGTCGAGGACGCGACGGCGCTAAAATCGGCTACGCTTTTTTTGATTTTTACGCCCGCGTCCGCGCTAAATTTTACGCCGGCGGGGAATTCTTTACCGCTTAACTCGCTCGCGGCTTTTTCGTAAATTCGTCCGTTTTTAAGTGAAATTTTTAGCTCGCCGTTTAAATTTTCGCGCTTAAAACCGCTAAAATCCGCATCTATCGTTACCGCGCCGCTTGCCAGCGGATTAAGCCCCGCTAATAAAAACGCGTCTTGAAGCGCGCCGTTTTGAACGTTTAAGCTTAAAGCTTCGCCGCTAAAATTCGCCTTTATTCGCCCGCTAAGCGCGTCTCCTTCGGCGCTAAATTTTAAAATTTCGCCGTCTTTGGCGCCGAGTTCGCCGCGTAAATTAACGGGCGAGCTAAGCTCGTAGCCAAGCAATTTTTTAAAATTTTTAGGCTCGTTAGCCGTTAGCGTAAATTTCGCGTTAAGCGTGTTTGCGGCGATGTCGTAGCCGCCCGATATCTCTTTTAGGCTTGCTAGTGGCGTTAAGAGATTCGCGCTAAAATCCGCGAGCGAGTTTTTGACGTTTGCGCTTGCTATTAGGCTAAAATCCGCGTCTTGCGAAAGTTTTACGCCCAGCGCCTTTAAGTTTGCGGCGTTTAGCTTGCCGCCCGAAGTAGCGAGTTTTACGTCTCCTTTTATGTTTTTAGCGTCCGTTAAATTTTCAAGCGTCGCTTCGCCGTTAATCGTAGCGTCCGCGTAGGCGGGTAGGGCGGCTAGATTTAAAATTTGAGCTAATCTAAGCCCTAAAATTCGCGCGTTTAGCTTGCCGTCTTTTAAATTTGCCTCGACTTTTCCGCCTAGTCCGTCGATCGTCGCGTTTAAATTTTCAAGCCCGTTTTGCGCTACTCTCGCATCGCCCGCGATTTTAAGCGCGCCGCTTAATTTTTGCTTTATTAAAGGTTCTAGTTTTGCAAGGTCGGGCGCGTCTAGCCAAAAATCCGTCGTCAGCGCATTCGCGCCTAGATCGTAGGTAGTTTCGCTGGTTTTTGCCGTAGCTACTGGCGTAATAAATACTGTTTTAGCCGAAATTTTATCGCCGTTTATTTTAGCGTTTATCGCCCCTTTTAGCGCGAAATTTGCAGGCAGAGTTACGTTAAAGTCGCGCTTTATCGCTTCGGCGTTTGCCAACGAGTCGTAGAGTAAAATTTCAGCCGCGCCGTTACGCTCTTTTACGTCCGCCGTTACGTCGATTAGCCCGTCTGCGTAAGGAGGCTTGTCAAGAAGCGCCAAAGCGTCCGAAACTTGCGCCGATTTTAGATTTAGCGCGAAAGCTAACGGTCGGTAGTCTTTGATTCGCGCGCTAAAATTCGCGTTTGAACCGAGCGCCTTTCCCGCTCCGTCTGCAGTAAAATCGGCAAAAGCGCCGTTAATTTTACCGCTAAAATTTAGCGGATTTTTTAGCGTTAAATTTGCCGATTTTAGCGAATTCGCCGAAATTTTATAAGATAAATACATTTTTTGCGTAAAAAGCGATAGCTCGCCGCTAATTTCGGCTAAAATTTCGCCGTTTATCGTAGCTTGCGCGTAAATAGAGCTAAAATTTAGGTTAAATTTTTGAAATTCAAGCCGAATACCCGCTTTTTGATCGGCGAAATTTTGCGCGTAAGAGGCGAGCAAAGAGTTGCCGTAAGAGCTAAAAATAAAACCAGCGGCGCATAAAATAAGGACTAATAATCCGCCTAAAACGTAAGCTAAAAATTTCATATTTTACCTTTCTTGATTAGAAATATTGAGCCTAAACGGCTAAACTTTTTTAAAATTTACCATTAAAATATTGACTTTTTAAATAAAAAGTGCTAATATCTCATCACTCGAAAATAAAGAGTGCTAAAAATCAAACCAAAGGATGAACGATGAACTTTCAACCGTTAGGCAAACGCATTCTAGTTGAGCGCGTGGAAGAGACTAAAACCACGGCTTCCGGCATTATTATACCCGACAACGCGAAAGAAAAACCTTTAAGCGGTAAAACGCTAGCCGTAGGCGGCGAAGTAGAGGGCGTAAAAGTAGGCGACGCGGTAGTCTTCGGAAAATACGCGGGTACGGAAATAACGCTTGATAACAAGCCTTATTTGGTACTAAATTTAGACGACGTTTTGGGCGTAATTAAATAATTTAATTAAAAGGAAAAGCGATGGCAAAAGAAATTTTTTACTCAGACGATGCGAGAAATAGGCTATACGAAGGCGTGCGCAAACTAAACGACGCTGTAAAAGTAACGATGGGGCCGCGCGGACGAAACGTGTTAATTCAAAAAAGCTTCGGCGCGCCTGCTATAACCAAAGACGGCGTTAGCGTAGCAAAAGAGGTTGATCTAAAAGATACGATCGAAAATATGGGCGCCAGCCTAGTGCGCGAAGTAGCGAGCAAAACAAACGATCAAGCCGGCGACGGCACGACGACCGCGACCGTGTTGGCTCACGCGATATTTAAAGAGGGGTTGCGCAACGTAACCGCAGGCGCTAATCCGATCGAAGTGAAACGCGGAATGGACAAGGAAGTAGCGGCTTTGGTCGAGGAATTAAAGAAAATTTCAAAGAAAGTATCTGGATCTAAAGAGGTGGCTCAGATAGCGACGATCTCTGCGAATTCCGACGAGAGTATCGGTAAATTAATCGCGGATGCGATGGATAAAGTCGGCAAGGACGGCGTCATTACCGTCGAGGAAGCAAAATCCATCCAAGACGAGCTAAACGTAGTCGAGGGTATGCAGTTTGACCGCGGATATTTAAGTCCGTATTTCATAACAAACGCCGAGAAAATGCAAGTCGAACTTCAAAGTCCGTATATTTTGCTTTTCGATAAGAAAATCACGAATTTAAAAGATTTGCTTCCGGTTTTGGAGCAGATTCAAAAGACGGGTAAACCGCTCCTAATTATCGCAGAAGATATCGAGGGCGAGGCGCTTGCTACGCTAGTAGTAAATAAGCTTCGCGGCGTACTAAACATATCCGCCGTTAAAGCTCCCGGCTTTGGCGACCGTAGAAAAGCGATGCTTGAAGATATCGCGATATTAACCGGCGGTGAAGTGATTAGCGAAGAGCTAGGCAGAACGCTAGAAAGCGCGAGTTTACAAGATCTAGGTCAAGCTTCAAGCGTAGTGATCGACAAAGATAACACAACGATCGTAAACGGCGCAGGCGAAAAAGCGGCTATCGATGCGAGAATTACTCAAATTAAGGCGCAAATCGCCGAAACTACGAGCGACTACGACCGTGAGAAGCTGCAAGAAAGATTGGCTAAATTAAGCGGCGGCGTAGCGGTGATTAAAGTAGGAGCGGCTACGGAAACTGAAATGAAAGAGAAAAAAGACCGCGTGGATGATGCTCTAAGTGCCACGAGAGCGGCGGTAGAAGAGGGCATCGTGGTGGGCGGTGGCTCGGCGCTCATTCTAGCTTCAAAGCGCGTAAAATTAAATTTAAGCGGAGATGAAGCGATAGGTGCTGAGATTGTCCGTCGCGCGCTTCGCGCTCCGCTTCGTCAAATAGCCGAAAATGCGGGATTTGACGCGGGCGTAGTAGCTAACGCGGTAGAAACTAGTAAGGATGAAAATTTTGGCTTTAACGCGGCAAGCGGCGAATACGTAAATATGTTTGAAGCAGGTATTATCGATCCCGTAAAAGTCGAGCGCGTTGCACTTCAAAACGCGGTTAGCGTGGCGAGTTTACTACTAACAACTGAGGCAACTATTAGCGAAATAAAAGAAGAAAAAGCAATGCCTGCAATGCCTGATATGGGCGGAATGGGTGGTATGGGCGGCATGATGTAAGCCCGAATTTACCCGACTTTTTGTCGGGTAAATCTCTAAAAATTTCAAAAAAATGATTAGAATTAATAAAAATTTAACTTCTTTTTATCTATAATCCCAAAATTATTTAATCAAAAGATAAAAAAATTATGATAGAAGAAATATTTAGAGAATACGACATACGCGGGATTTTCAGGCAAGATCTAAACGAAACTAGCGTCAAGGCGATCGGGTTAAATTTGGGCCGAGAAATGCTACGCAGGGGCGCAAAAAACGTTAGCGTAGGGTATGACGCTAGGCTAAGCGCGGGCGAGATTTTCGGCTGGTTAGTTAGCGGGCTAAATTTGGCCGGGATCAAGGTCTATGGTATCGGTTTGCTACCGACGCCGGTCGGATATTTTAGCGTGTTTACGGATAAATTTGACGCAAACGTAATGATAACCGGCTCTCATAATCCAAAAGAGTACAACGGCTTTAAAATCACGATTTTTAAGGATAGTTGCTTCGGCGAGGATTTGCAGAAGCTAAAAGTCGCCGTGCTAGCAGACATCGCGGCAAAAACGCAAATTCCAAACGATCTAAGAGCCGAAAAATTCGACATCGCGACGCCTTATAAAAATTTTCTTATAGAGCAGTTTGCACATTTAAAAGCCTTACCGCTTAAAATAGTCATCGACTGCGCAAACGGCGCGGTCGGCGCTGTTTTGCCCGAAATTTGCGAGGCGTTAAATTTAGACGCTAAAATTTTATACCCCGAGCCCGACGGAAACTTCCCAAACCATCACCCAGACCCTAGCGAGGAGAAAAATTTAAGCGATCTAAAAATCGCGCTCAAGGGCGAATTTGACATAGGATTCGGTTTTGACGGCGACGGCGACCGCATCGCTGTTCTAACCAAAAAACGCAACATAAAAGGCGACGAACTAGCGTATCTATATAGCCTTGCGATGAAAAATCCGCGGGTGCTGGGCGAGGTAAAATGCTCACAGAACATGTACGACGAGATCGACGCACACGGCGGCAAAAGCTTCATGGGCAAGACCGGCCACAGCAATATAAAAAAGGCGATGAAAGAGCTAAATATCGACATGGCGGCCGAGGTAAGTGGGCATATTTTCTTTAAAGAGAGGTATTTTGGCTTTGATGATGCGACGTATGCGATGTTTCGCGCGCTAGAGCTTGTGGCTAAAGGCTTTAACCTAGACGGCGAGCTGGATAAACTACCCAAGGTATTTAGCACCGACGAGATCAAGATAAAAACGACCGATGCGCAAAAATTTAAACTGGTTGCAAAGCTAAAAGAGGTTTTGGTTGAAATTTATGAAAACGGCGATACGCAAAATCTGTTAGCAGGCCTAGGTAAGATAGCCGAGATCGTCGACATAGACGGTGTTAGAGTAAGATTTGAGGACGGCAGCTGGGCACTAGTGCGAGCATCAAATACTACGCCGGTTATCGTTACGAGATTTGAAGCTAAAAA
>NZ_CAJPMA010000100.1 GCF_905371695.1 uncultured Campylobacter sp.
TTGTAAAAGCTTAAACTTTTTATGTAACTTTTACTTAATTGAATTAATGGCGATAACGATTTTGTTTTATGGGTATTTTATTATATAGAACTTAAAAATAAAAATTAATTATTAGCGAGATTTTGTAAAAAATCGCTTTTCTTAATTGATTTTTTGCTTGTTTTGAGAATTTCAATCTCCGTAAAATCGCACTTTAAGCAAAAAAATTTTATTTCAAAAAATTTTAACCTTAAAGGCGGCGACTTTTCGCTTACTTTTAATTAAATTTTGATAAAGTTACTCGTATGAAAAATTTAGAAAAAAATAAAAATATCTACGTGCAACACGGACGTTTTTATATCGATTGTCAAAGGGACGGCGTTAGAATTCGCCGTGCTACGGGTCTTAAAAAGTCACCTTTGGCGTTTGATTTCGTTCGTAAAAATTACGATTTATTTCTCGGCTCTAAATCCGATATCGCGGAGGCTAAACGCCGGTATCGCGAACTCGAGGACTTACAAACCGACAGGCTCCTTAGAAAAGGGGAGAAAGACGCCGGCGCTATTAAAAATTCTAGTGAGTTTAGCTTTGATAGCGTGATCGATCGTCTCCTTGCCGAGAAGTCGTTTTTAAAGGATAAAACTAGGCGGCTTTACGTGATTATGAGCCATACGATCACGGAATTTTTAAACACTAATGGTATCTTCTACCTAGCCGATTTTGAGAGGTATCACAGCGTAGAATTCGTTAAATTTTGTAAGAATAAAGGATTAAAGGATAGCTCTATTAGCGGCTATTGCTCCTTTTTTAAGATGATTTTTCGATATGCCGTAAGTAATGACATAATCTCCAAAAATCCGTTTTTTATCCCTAGATTTAAGCAACACCTCGATGAATTGGAGGATGAAAAATTTCCGCCGTTTAGCCTTGATGAAATTTTGAAACTCATTAAAAACGCTGACGACGAGCTGCGGCTGTTTTTGGTCGTGGCGTTCTTTACTGGCGCTCGAACCGGTGAAATTTTAGCTCTTACTTTCGGCGATCTAGACTTTGAAAATAGGCAAATCCGGATAAATAAAACGCTTTCGGACGTCGGCATCGTGGATTCGCCGAAAACTAAATCCAGCAACCGCACGATCGATATGCTGCAAATCGTCTATAATGAACTCATAAAGCTTGATAGCGGCGACAAAAGCCAGCGGATTTTTAGGCTTTCTCGGTCTATGATGCGGCTTAAATTTAATGATTTGCAAGTAAAACTTGGTTACAATACTCGCAGGCTTTATGATACTAGACACTCCTTTGCTTCCGTCATGCTGAGCCGCGGCGAGGAACCTATGTGGGTGGGCTGTAAAATGATGGGGCATAAGGACTTGAACGAGACTTATCGCTCCTATGCGAAGTATCTGCCGAAAGAAGTTAAACAAAGGGCGGTTTTTTTAAATGATATCGTCATTTAAAATTTAATATTAGACATCTTATTTTAAAAAATATGTTATAATAAGATTAAATTTTACTAAAAATAGATTAAAATTTTACTTCTTTTAATGGGTAAAAACGCCGTTTTTACGGCACTGCGACTTATAAATTTATAGTTTGAATGCGGGCCGTATTTTAGCCTATTTTATCGGTGCGTAGTTGCTATTTGGCTGCGCTAGCGATCGGTAAACTAACGTTGCGATACGCTTTGCCGCCGCCTCGTAATAACGGTAAATTAGGCGCAAACGCGCTTTTTCGCTCCTCCGTCCGCCGCGGCAAAAGCCGATCCCGAGCGCAGGCTTGCCGACCCTTTTTTGATTGCTCCACTGTCTTGTTCGGACTAAATCGCCGAGATAAAAACCCTTTCGGTCTTATTTAAGTCGCGCACCGATTAACCGCGCGCATTTCAAGGCTACGATACGGCGAATATTGCATAGTCGTCGCAAGCCTTTACAAAAGCAAAAATTTTAGCAAGCCGCATTTGCCCTAATATACGCAAATTTCAACGTTTTAAGTAAAATTTAGAGCGATTTAATAAATCCTAAAATGCCCCGTAATTTTAAATTTGCGCAAAATATCCTCCTCTTGCGTCCCGCGCCCTATGTTGTGGATGATTAGCGGCGTATCGCCTTTCCGGAGGTCGCTTACGATGCCTATATGAGTTAGCCCGCCGCCCAGATCCCACGTTACGATATCGCCCGCCGCGAACTCGTCCCGAACGGCATAACCCTTGCGCGTAAGATAGGTCGCGATATTTAGCACGCGGCGATGGTCGATGTTGCGGTCGGTCGTTTTTGCGCCCCATCTGCGCGGATAGGCGGCGAAATTCGCGCGCATATCCTCGTGGATTAGGCGCTGTAAATCAATCCCCTGGGTTCGCAGCGCGCGCACGACGACGTCGGAGCAAACGCCCTTTTCCGCCGCTACGTCGCCCATAGGATAGTCGATGCGCGAGTAAGACGGATCGTAGCGTAAGGTAACGCCGATCTGCGCTCTTGCGTCCTTAACTAGCGCGCTAGGCGAGAACGCCCAAACGCTAACGCCCGCAAAAATAAAGAGTAAAATTTTGCGCATTCGCTTCCTTTAAAAATTTTACGAAATTTTAGTTTGAGAATTATACGGCGGGTCAGCGTAAATTTTGCTTATTTCGCGCTGCGCCTCAAACGAGCGATACGCCGCGGACGCTAGCGCGGCGAAGCGATTTACCGACGCGAAATTTTCTCTCGTTTAAAACCGATAACGCGGCGCCGTAGACGAGAGAATCTCCAAAAGTTCCAAAAAGGCGATGCGCCGCAAATCGCAAGAGCGTAGTTAATGCCTCGATAGATAATTCGTATCGTAGTTATTGTTGATAAAGTCCGGATTTTCCATCATCGCGATGTGAAAATCGCGCGTAGTTTTAATGCCGTGCACCACGAGCTGTTCGAGTGCCACCTTCATTTTATGGATCGCGCGGTTACGATCGACGTCCCAGACGATAAGCTTGCCGATCATGCTATCGTAAAACGGAGGGATCGAGTAATCTTGATAGATGTGGCTATCCATGCGCACGTTGCGACCGCCGGGGCAAACGTACTTGGTTATCTTGCCGGGGCAGGGGGTGAAGGTCTTTGGATCTTCGGCGGTTATGCGGCATTCTAGCGCATGGCCATTAAATTCGATACTATCTTGACTCGGCAGCTTCTCGCCTTGCGCCACGCGAATCATCCACTCCACTATATCAAGTCCGCTTACCATCTCGCTAACGCAGTGCTCGACTTGCAAGCGGGTGTTCATCTCGATGAAGTAAAAGTCCAAATTTTTATCGACTAAAAACTCAAACGTCCCCGCTCCCTCGTAGTTAATCGCCTTCGCCGCGCGGATCGCCGTCTCGTGCAACCTAGCGCGCGTCGCGTCGTCGAGCAAGATCGCGGGGCTTTCTTCGATTAGTTTTTGATGGCGGCGCTGCATAGAGCAGTCGCGCTCGCCGATATGCAGGACGTTGCCGTGGCTGTCGCCGATGATCTGAACTTCGATGTGGCGCGGGTTTAGGATGTATTTTTCCATGTACATCGTTCCGTCGCCGAATGCGCTCATAGCTTCGCTCTCGGCCGACCAAAACGCCTTTTCTAAATCCTCTTCGCGTTCGACTACGCGCATACCGCGCCCACCGCCGCCGGCCGCAGCCTTTAAGATTATCGGATAGCCTATCTCTTTGGCTAGTTTTTTTGCGACTTTAGTATCCGATACCGCACCGTCGGAGCCCGGTATTACCGGCACGCCCGCGCGCTGCATCATCTGTTTGGCTTTGCTTTTATCGCTCATTAGCGCCATAGCCTCTACGCTAGGTCCGATAAATTTTAGCTTGTGATGGGCGCAAATTTCTACGAAATTTTGATTTTCGCTTAAAAACCCGTAACCGGGGAATATCGCGTCGGCATCGCTAATCTCGGCGGCGCTGATAATAGCGGGGATGTTTAAATAGCTATCGCTTGAGCGCGGATTACCGATACAAATAGCAGCGTCGGCGTATTTTACGTAAAGCGCGTCGCGATCGGCGGTAGAGTAGACCACGATGGCTTCTTTACCCATTTCCTTTATCGTTCGCAAAGCTCGCAGCGCGATTTCGCCGCGGTTTGCGATTAGTACTCTTTTTATTTCCATCTTAATTTTTCTCCACCCCGAATAGCGCCATACCGAATTCCACGGGCTGTCCGTCGGCTACGAGCATTTCCGTAATCGTACAGTCGAATTCCGCCTCGATCTCGTTCATTATCTTCATAGCTTCGATTATACCGATCGTATCGCCTTTTCTTACGCGCTGGCCTACTTTTACGAAAGGCGCCGCGCCGGGGCTTGGAGCAGCGTAGAAGGTACCCACCATAGGCGAATTTATCGTATTCTTAGGCGTTGCGGCGGATTTTACCTCGGAATTTACGACGACATTAACGGGAGCCGGAGCGGGCGCTTGAACGACGGGAGCCGGAGCCGGAAGCTCGCAACAATCGGCGAATTTTTCAAGCTCGACCTCGAAATCTCCGTCTTTAATTTTGATCTTATTCATATCCATTTGGTTAAAGAACTCGATCAATTCTTTAATGTCTTCTTTTTTCATAAAATTCTCCTAAAATTTTAAAATTCGCGGATATTGTAGCGAAATTTTTATGAATTTATTAACTCGCTTTTTAAAATTTAACGCTATTTTTTACGAGGACGCAGATAAAAAATATGCTATAATCCCGATAAAAAAGGACTTAAAATGGGCTTAAAAAGCGATAGATGGATAAGACAAATGAGCTTGGAGTGGCAAATGATAGTGCCGTTTGCCGAGGAGCAAGTCGGACGCGGCGTGGTTAGCTACGGAGTGTCTAGCTACGGCTACGATATCCGCGTGGGCGACGAGTTTAAAATCTTTACGAATATCGGCGGCACCGTCGTTGATCCAAAAAATTTCGACGAGAAAAACGTGGTGGACTTTAAAGGCGACGTGTGCATCGTCCCGCCAAATTCATTCGCTCTAGCGCGCACGATCGAGTACTTTAACATGCCCGATAACGTGCTAGCCATCTGCCTAGGCAAAAGCACCTATGCTCGCTGCGGCATCATCGTAAACGTCACGCCTTTTGAGCCCGGATTTAAGGGGCACATCACGATCGAAATTTCAAACACGACGCCGCTGCCGGCTAAAATTTACGCGAACGAAGGCATCGCGCAGGTGCTATTTATCGAGGGCGACGAGCCGTGCGAGGTGACGTATGCGGATAAAAAGGGTAAGTATCAGGCGCAGGAGGGCATCACGCTGCCTAGGATTTTGAAATAAAATCTTGTCTTTTGAGTGCTTTTTGCGTAGCTTTGCTTCCCTTGCAGTCGCAACTGCGAGCAGGCGAAAAAATTTTGCGCGGCAGACTGTTTTTGCTTGCAGTTACTAGCAATTTCAATCAAAATCTATGCTGTGCTAAATTTATCAGCGCAACCTCAAAAATTGTCTCAAAACAAGCGTAGTGTTTTTT
>NZ_CAJPMA010000101.1 GCF_905371695.1 uncultured Campylobacter sp.
ATCTAAAAACGCTCGGTTTTTGGGCGATAGATGGGTTTATAAATTACGCCGAAAATTTCGACTGCAAGGCGGTAAAAAAGCTAAATTTAGAAGACGCGGACGAGATACCGAACGCGCTTAAAAAGCTTAAAATTTTGCCCGAACCTAAAATTTATAAAGATTTAGCCGTTACGCCTAGCCGAGAATTTTTCGAGCTAAACGCAAGTAGGAAAATTATCGTTTTAGCGCGAAACGAAGGGCTTTTTAACGGATTTAATCTAGGCGAGTTTAAAAACGTAGAATTTCGCCGAAGTCCGCTTGTTTTAAATTTAAGCTCGCCAGAGCGAATTGTCCTTTCTTTAAATAGATTCGAGCGAAAACGCCGCGTAAAACGCGCTAGCCTCGTTATAGACGAGCTTAGGGTAAACGACTACGTCGTACACGAGGACTACGGTATCGGCAAATTTTTAGGGCTTGAAAAAATTACCGTGCTAGGCTCTACGCGCGAATTCGTCGCTATCGCTTATCAAAACGACGACAGGCTGCTGCTGCCGGTCGAACATCTAGACATGATCGACCGCTACATCGCGCAAAACGGCTCTATCGCGGTTTTAGACAGGCTCGGTAAGGCAAGTTTCGCGCGCATAAAAGAAAAGGTGCGCGAAAAACTTTTCGTAATCGCTTCTAAAATCATCGCGCTTGCGGCCAAACGCGAGTTAATTAGCGGCGAGATAATGGAAGCGGACGGGCTAGAATACCTAAAATTCGTCCAAAGCGCGGGCTTTGATTATACTCCCGATCAAACGCGCGCGGTGGATGAAATTTTAAGCGATTTAAAAAGCGGCCGTGCGATGGATAGGTTACTTAGCGGAGACGTAGGCTTCGGTAAAACCGAAGTCGCTATGAACGCGATTTTCGCATGCGTAAAATCGGGCTTTGAGGCGCTATTTTTCGCGCCTACGACGCTACTTTGCTCTCAGCATTACAAAAGCTTAAAAGAGCGTTTCGAGCCGTTTGGTATTAAGGTTTTTCGCCTTGACCGCTTTACTACTGCGCGCGAAAAGGCCGCGCTTAATAAGGCGCTAGCGCAGGGCGAGCCTTGCGTATGCGTCGGCACGCACGCGCTTCTTTCCGTGAAAGCGGCTAAAATAGGGCTAATAATAATCGACGAAGAGCATAAATTCGGCGTCAAGCAAAAGGAGAAATTAAAAGAAATTTCCGCAAATTCGCACGTTTTAAGTATGAGCGCGACGCCGATTCCTAGAAGCTTAAATATGGCGTTAAGCAAGATTAAGGGCTACTCCGTTTTGCAAACGCCGCCTAGCTCGCGTCTTGACGTGAGAACCAGCGTAAAAGAGTGGGACGAAAAGGCGGTTAAAGAGGCGATTATGCGCGAAATTCGCCGCGGCGGGCAAATCTTTTATATCCATAACCACATCGCGACGATGCCGCAGGCGCAGCGCGAAATTTTACGCATAGTTCCGAATCTTAAAATTTTAACGCTACATTCAAAAATCGATGCAAAAACGACCGAAGAGGAGATGATGAAATTTGAAACCGGCGAATACGACCTGCTTTTATGCACGAGCATCGTAGAAAGCGGCATCCATCTACCTAACGCCAACACGATAATCATCGAGCGCGCCGATAAATTCGGTATCGCGGATCTGCACCAGCTGCGCGGACGAGTAGGGCGAAGCGACAAGCAGGCGTATTGCTACTTTTTAGTGGAGGATAAAAACGAGCTTACTCCCGACGCGCTAAAACGTCTAACCGCGCTGGAAAGCAACTCGTTTTTGGGTTCCGGCGGCGTGCTGGCTTATCACGATCTAGAAATTAGAGGCGGCGGAAATATCGTAGGTGAGGCGCAAAGCGGTCATATCGAGGCGATCGGATATTCGCTTTATTTAAAAATGCTGGAAGACGCGATAAATTCACTGCTAAACGAGGGCGGCGCCAGGAGCGAGAAAATCGATCTAAAATTAAGCATAAACGCCTTTTTAAGTCAAGATTTTATCCGCGAAGATCGCTTACGGCTTGAAATTTACAGGCGTTTAAGCAAGTGCAAAGAGGTCGCGCAAGTTTACGAGATACAAAGCGAGCTTGAAGATCGCTTCGGTAAAATCGATCTTTATACGTCGCAATTCTTACAGCTTATCATTATTAAAATTTTGGCCCTTAAATGCGGGTTTAAAGCCGTTAGCAACGCCGAAACCAATATCGTTTTAACGCGAAATAACGATGAAAAAATAAGGTTAAAATCTCGCAGCAAAGACGATGACGACGTGATAGAGGAAATTTTAGTATTTTTAAGAAAAGAGGCGAAAAATGCAGGGCAAAATTAACTGGGACGAGTGCTACGCCGCGATTTTTAGACAAGATTTAGGCGCTCTAAAAGCGGTTAAAGACGTCGATTTTACCGATTTAGATTCGCTTATCGGCATTGAGGCGCAAAAAGAGGCGCTGCTAAAAAATACGCAAAATTTTATGGACGGGCTAGGCGGCGAACACGCGCTGCTTTGGGGCGAGCGCGGATGCGGCAAAAGCAGCCTCGTAAAGGCAGTTTTCACCCATTTTTGCAAGCAAGGTTTGCGTATTATCGAAGTGGGCGCGGGCGAGCTTAGATTTTTACCCGCCGTCATCGACGAAGCGCGCGATAGCGACAAAAAATTTATAATTTTTTGCGATGATTTAAGTTTTGAAAACGGTAACGTAGATTATAAATTTTTAAAGCCGTTAATGGAAGGCTCGATCGAGCGCGCGCCTAAAAACGCGCTATTTTACGCTACTTCAAATCGCCGCCACCTAACGGCCGAAACGCAAAGCGACAACGAGACCGTGCAAATTTCAAGCGGCGAGCTATATTACGGGGACGCCGTGCAAGAGAAAATTTCGCTATCCGATCGCTTCGGGCTTTGGATTAGCTTTTATCAAGGCGGCTTTGAGGAATACCTTAAAATCGTCGATTTTTATTTTAAAGATTACGCGCTAGACGCGGACGAGCTGCACCGAGCCGCGCGCGAATTCGCCGCATTTAGGGCGAGTAGATCGGCGCGGACGGCAAAGCAGTTTTACGCGCGGTTTATTAGAAATTTTAAGGATAAAAAATGACCTCGACGCAGCTATTTTTAGCGCTTTTAAACTCAAAAAAACGCGAAAATTTAGACGAGCTAAAATGGCCGGGCGAAAATACCTTTGAGGTGATCGCAGGCGCGGTGCTCGTGCAAAATACCGCGTGGAAAAACGTGGAAAAGGCGCTTGAAAATTTGCGCGCGGCGGACAAGCTTAGCTTGGACGGAATTTTAAGCTTAAAGACGGACGAGCTAGCCGGACTTATAAAGCCAAGCGGATTTTACAACACCAAAGCCAAGCGGCTTTTAGGGCTTTGTGCGGCGATTAAAAGAGAATTTGAAAATTTTGAAAATTTTAGACAAAGCATTAGCCGCGAACGGCTGCTTAGCATAAAAGGCGTAGGCGCGGAAACTTGCGACGCTATCCTAGCCTACGCGTGCGGGCGCGCCGCGATGGTAGTGGATGCTTACGCGCTGCGAATTTTGGGATTCTTGGGTTATGAGTTCGAGTGCTACGACGAGGCCGCCGAGTGGCTAGGCGCGCTAAATTTCGGTGAAATTTACGAAAATTTAGGCGGCGAGAATTTTGACGAAGCCGAAATTTTAAAGCTTTACCACGCGCTGATAACGGAATTTTGCAAGGAAAATTTTAAGGGTAAAATTTTAAGCGAGCGCGGGAAGCAGATTCTTAGCGAACTTAAATAGTTTTAAAATTTTACGCTAGATTTACGTAAAAAAGAGTAGAATACGCCGATTTTATTTTAAGGAGCAGAGATGATTTATCAAAATATAACGCAAACCATCGGAAATACGCCGATCGTTAAGCTTAAATCAGGCGCCGACGAGGCCGAAATTTACGCGAAATTGGAGTTTTTTAATCCGGGCGGCTCGGTCAAGGATAGGATCGCTTTAAATATGATATTAAAAATGCAAGAAGAGGGCAAAATAAAGCCCGGCGACACGATCGTAGAGCCTACCAGCGGAAATACGGGTATCGGCGTGTCTATGGTGGCCGCCGCGCTCGGGTATAAGGTTATTTTGTGCATGCCCGAAAGCATGAGTATAGAGCGTAGAAAAATCGTAGCCGCATACGGGGCGAAGCTGGAATTAACCGAAGCCGCAAAAGGCATGAAAGGCGCTATCGCGAAGGCTACCGAGATTGCCGCGCAGCCTAACCACGTAATGCTAAGCCAGTTTGAAAATCCGTTTAACCCGCAGGCTCACGAACTAACTACGGGCGAGGAGATCGCGCGCGATTTTGCTAGTTTAGACGCGCTGGTGGCGGGCGTAGGAACGGGCGGTACGATTAGCGGCGCCGCAAAAGCGCTAAAAGCCAAAGGCTACGCGACGAAATTTATCGCAGTCGAGCCGGAAGCGTCGCCGGTTCTAAGCGGCGGAAACCCAGGGCCTCATAAAATTCAGGGCATAGGCGCGGGATTTATACCAAAAACCATGGATATGAGCATCGCGGACGGCATAGAAAAAATTAGCAACGACGAAGCTATGAACGGCGCTCGCGAGCTAGCTAAAAACGAAGGCATAATGGTAGGTATTAGCGGCGGCGCCGCGTACGTAGCCGCAAAACGCGTAGCCAAGGCGCTCGGAGCGGGTAAAAAAGTGCTATTTATAGCGCCCGATAACGGCGAGCGTTATCTAAGCACAGAGCTTTACGGAGCGTAAGCGGTGATAGCGGGGATAAAGGAGCTAATTGCGGTCGTACGGGAAAAAGACCCGTCGGCTAAGAGCTGTTGCGCGGCGGCAATACTGATAAATACGCCGGGCATTCACGCGATAATGTTTCATAACCTCGCTCATCCGCTTTATCTGCGCGGGCATTTTTTCTTAGCGCGTTTTTTGTCGCAGACCGCGCGTTTTTTAACGGGTATCGAGATACATCCGGGCGCTAAGATAGGCAAGCGATTTTTTATAGATCACGGCGCGGGCGTGGTCATCGGCGAGACCGCAGAGATCGGAGACGACGTGATGATGTATCATCAAGTAACGCTGGGCGGTACGGGTAAAGAGTGCGGGAAGCGCCATCCGACCGTAAAAAACGGCGCTACGATAGCCGCTGGCGCAAAGGTGCTAGGCGCTATCACGATCGGCGAAAATGCTAAGATCGGGGCGAATTCCGTCGTGTTAAAAGACGTACCGGACGGGGCTACGGTCGTAGGCATCCCGGCTCGCGTCGTGCGCGTAAAAGGCGCTATACCGCCGCAGCCCGAATACGTTATTTAAATTTAGGCGAAATTTTACGTCCCCGATAAATTTTTTAAATTTTATTACCTCGCGATACTGACGTCTACGTTAATTATATTAAAGCTAATGCT
>NZ_CAJPMA010000102.1 GCF_905371695.1 uncultured Campylobacter sp.
CGTTATAGACGCTTACGCGGGTACGATCGGCGAAAATTTAAGCCCCGTAAGGCTCGGAAACTTATGCGCCAGAGCGCGAATGAGCCTATTATACGACTATTCGGCAAGCATCGGCGCCCTAGTCATAGGTACGAGCAATAAAAGCGAGCTAACGCTCGGCTACGGCACGATTTTCGGTGACACCGCGTGCGCGATTAATCCTATCGGAGGGCTTTATAAAACCGAAATTTTCGAATTTGCGAAATTTTTAAAAATAGATGAGGAAATCATAAACAAAGCTCCCTCTGCGGACCTTTGGCAAGGACAAAGCGACGAGGCGGAGATCGGATATAGCTATGAAAAGATCGACGAAATTTTAAAAGCGCTCGAAAATTTCGGGCGCGATAAAGATGAGCGAATTTTAACCGCCCTAGACCAAACCGCGTTAAATGAAATTTCAAAGCGCGTAAAAGCTAACGAATTTAAGCGAAGAATGCCCGCGATAGCGCAAATTAAAGGATAAAACATGGAAGAGATTTCGTTTTACAAACCGACCGTTACGGCGCGAGAAGTAGATATGGTAACCGCGGCTCTTTATAGCCAAGATTCTAAAAATATAATCGAGCGCTACGAAAACGCAATTAAAGATTATCTAGGCGCAAAACACGTAATTAGCGTAAATAATAGCGCCTCGGCGCAGCACCTAGCTCTAAGCGCGATGCAAATCAAGCGCGGCGATAAGATCGTATGCTCGGTAAACGCTTTCCCGAGCATCGCCCAAGCGATCCGCCACTTCGACGCCGAGCCCATTTTCGTAGATATCAACGAGGACGATTTTAGCATTAGTCCAAGCGCTTTTGAAAGCGTACTAAAAGAACACAATCACAAAAAACTAAAATGCGCGTTTATTAACCACGTAGGCGGTCAAAGCGCCGAGCTGGACGAGCTAGAAGAGATCGCGCAAAAATACGACGTTAAAATTTTAGACGACGTAGACCGCGCGATAGGGCTTAGCTTTAAAGGCGCTAAAATCGGCGGCGAAAACTCGTTTTTATCGTGTTTTCAGATCCATTCGCAGGTGCAAAACCCGACGGCTACTTCGGGATTTTTTACGACGAACGACGACGCGATCGCGCAGCGCGCAAGACTACTTCGCAACTACGCGCTAACTAGCGGTATCGATAAATACGGAAACCTAGGCTACGTCTACGACGTGATCGACATCGGGCTAAAATACGACCTCAGCGCGATAGACGCGGCGTATTCCATGGCTCAGTTTGAAAAAATCGACGAATTTACGGATAGCCGAAAAGCGATCGCCGCTCTTTACGACGAAGAGCTGAAAAACTGCCCGCACGTTACCGCGCCGATTAAAAAGCGCGACCACCTATATACGCAATATATCATCAAAATCGATAAAAATCGCGATAGTTTCGCGCGCGAGCTCTTGGAGCGCGGTATCCACACGTCGCTGCACTTCATTCCGATACATCTTTTAAGCTACTATAAAAACAAATACAATCTAAAAGTTAACGCCTTCCCGAATGCGTTAAAAACGTATCAGCAAGTGCTTTCTCTACCGATTTACAACTCGCTAAAAGACGAGGAAGCGCATAGAATTTGCCAAACTATCAACGAAATAGCTAAAAATCGTGTTTAGCGCGGATTTTAAACGCAAATTTCACGCCTTCGCGGATAGCTATTTTTATCGCCCGACGCGGGCGCAAATTTTACTAGCCTACGCGCTTTTACCCCTTAGCGCGCTTTATACGCTAGGCGTTTTTATAAAATTTTACGCTGCGAAAGGAAGCCAAAAGGAGTTCGGTTTGCCCGTTATTAGCATCGGAAATTTGACGCTGGGCGGAAGCGGTAAGACGCCGTTGTGCGCGGCGATAGCGAACGAATTTTCGGGCGGATTTATCGTACTGCGCGGCTACGGACGCAAGTCTAAGGGCTGCATACGAATTTGCGCCGACGGAGAAATTTTAACGGACGTAAAAACTAGCGGCGACGAAGCGATGGAATACGCAAAAAGCGTCGTAAAAGCAAACGTAATCGTAAGCGAAGATAGAAAAGCGGGCATCGAGTTAGCCAAAAATTTAGGCGCGCGCTACGTTTTACTAGACGACGGATTCGGTAAATTTAATATTAAAAAATTTAACGTCTTAATCGCGCCCAAATCCGCCCCGCACCTAAATTTTACGCTTCCTAGCGGCGCGTATCGCTATCCGCCCGCATTTGCGAAATTTGCCGATTTTACCGCGCGCGAGGGCGAAAGCCATTTTAGAAAAAGCGAAATTTTACGCCCTACGGCAAAAATGGTTTTAGTAACGGCAATCGCAAATCCCGCGCGTTTAAGCGAACATTTTAGCGCTACGATAGCGCAAATTTTCTACCCGGATCATTACGATTTTACGCGCGAAGAGCTGGTTAAAATTTTAACCGATTTCGGCGCTACTTCGCTATTAGTAACGCAAAAAGATTTCGTAAAAATCGAAAATTTTAATCTGCCAGTTTCGTTAATTAGTTTAAAAACGACGCTCTCGCCCGAATTTAAAGCGCTATTAAACGCCGAAATTTCGGTATAATCGCCCGAAAGGATAAAATTTGAAAGACGCAACCCAAACCGCGCGGATAATCATCTCCGCCCTACCCTATATTCAGAAATTCCGCGATAAAATTTTCGTCGTAAAATACGGCGGCTCCGCACAAATAGACGACGAATTAAAAAACGATTTCGTCAAGGATATAGCGCTTTTACAGCTCGTAGGCTGCAAAGTCGTAGTCGTGCACGGCGGCGGTAAAAAAATCAACTCCTATTTAGAACGCCTAAACATAAAAAGCGAATTTAAAGACGGGCTTAGAGTAACGGATAAAGAGGCGATGGAAGTCGTAGAAATGGTGCTTAGCGGCAACGTAAATAAAGAAATAACCGCGCTTTTAAATAAAAACGGCGCGCGAGCGATCGGCGTTAGCGGAAAAGATGCGGGACTGCTGCAAGCGCGCGTATTAGATGGCGGGAAATACGGCTTCGTCGGCGAGATCAAGCGCGTAAATACGCATGTTCTAAACGGACTGCTAGATAACGGACTAATCCCGGTCGTCGCCCCGGTCGCTACGGACGAGGAGGCAAATAGCTACAATATTAACGCCGATTTGTGCGCTAGCGGCGTCGCAAGCGCGCTAAACGCGGAGCGAGTAATATTTTTAACCGACACGCAAGGTATCTTAGACAAAGATAAAAAGCTAATTAGCAAACTAAACGAAGCGCAAATCGTCGCGCTAAAAAAGGACGGCACGATCACGGGCGGCATGATACCAAAAGTAGACGCGGCGCTTGATTGCGTGAAAAACGGCGTGGCAAACGCGCACATCTTAGACGGGCGCGTGCCGCATTCGTTGCTTTTAGAGCTTTTTACCGACGACGGCATCGGCACGATGATCCGCGAGAAATAATAAAATTTAAGATTAAAAGAGGAAAAAATGAAACTTTATCAAACAAGAGCAGAAGCGGGCGAAACGCTAAAATCCGTAGAATTTAGCGAGGCGCTGCTATCGCCTAGTTCCGCTCACGGCGGGCTTTACGCGCCTTTAAATTTACCGAAATTTAAAAGCGATTTTTGGCAAAAAGCGGGAAATTTTAGCTACGAGCAACTCGCGCTTGAAATTATAAAAGCGTTTGATTTAGACGTAGAAGAGGAAATTTTTAAAAGCGCGCTTAGGCGATACGAAAATTTCGATGAGCCTAACGAGCCGGTGCGACTAAAAAAGATCGGCGAGAAACTTTACGTAAACGAGCTATGGCACGGGCCTACTCGCGCTTTTAAAGATATGGCTTTGCAGCCTTTCGGCGAGATTTTAAGCTCGCTAGCTAGCAAGCGCGGCGAAAAATACCTAATAATGTGCGCCACGAGCGGCGATACGGGTCCCGCGACGCTGCAAACGTTTAAAGACTCGCCTAACGTTCGCGTAGTCTGCTTGTATCCAAAAGACGGCACGAGCGAGGTACAGCGCCTACAAATGATAAACGCGGACGCCGCTAATTTAAAAGTAATCGGCGTTAAAGGCGACTTCGACGACGCTCAGCGCGCGCTAAAAACGCTGCTCGCAAGCGAAAATTTTAAATCCGAGCTAGCTAAAAACGGGCTTAAACTAAGCGCGGCAAACTCGGTAAATTTCGGGAGAATTTTATTTCAGATTATCTACCACGTCTACGCTTACGTAAGGCTACTAGCCGCGGGCGAGATAAAAGAGGGCGAAAGTATCGATATTATCGTGCCTAGCGGAAATTTCGGCAACGCGCTCGGGGCTTATTACGCTAAAAAAACGGGCGCAAAAATCGGCAAAATAAAAATCGTCTCTAACTCAAATAACATCCTAACCGAGCTTTTTACGAGCGGACGCTACGACCTGCGCGGCAAGGAGCTGGTTAAAACCATAAGCCCCGCGATGGATATTTTAATCAGCTCAAACGTCGAGCGACTACTATTTGACAAACTGGGCGCCGTGCGCTGCAAAGAGTTAATGGACGCGCTGGCTACGCAAAAATTTTACGAACTTACGCCTAGCGAGTTAGACGCGCTTCGCGAGGATTTTAGCGCCGATTTTTGCGGCGATAAAGAGTGCGAAAATTTTATCAAAGAACAAGCCGCGCGCGGCGTAATCGTAGATCCGCACACGGCTACTTGCTTTAAAGCGGCGCAAAATTTAAGCGCGCCTACGGTAATTACCTCGACCGCGCACTGGGTAAAATTCGCGCCTAGCATGTTTAAAGCAATCAAAGGTCGCGAGCTAACGGACGAAAAAGCGGGGCTTGAAGCGCTCGCGAACAAATTTAAAGACGCGGTACCGAGCTCTATCGCTACGCTATTTACGCAAACGCCTATTCATAAAGATACGCTCGGCACGGCGGAGCTGGAAAGCAAAATTTTAGAATGGATTAAACGATGATTATCATACCCGCTCGTCTAGCTTCGACGCGATTTAAGGACAAAATTTTTTGCGATATAGGCGGCGTGCCGATGTTCGTCGCTACGGCTAAGCGCGTAGCGGACTGCGACGAAGTGGTCGTAGCGGTAGACGACGAACGCGCGGCGGCTATCGCCCGAAAATACGGACTGCGCGCAGTGATGACCTCGCAAACGCATCAAAGCGGAACCGATCGTATCGACGAGGCGGCGCGAATTTTGGGTCTTAGCGAGAGCGAATTAATCATAAACGTCCAAGCCGACGAGCCTTTTATCGAGCCCGAAAATATCGCGAAATTTATAGAATTTTGCAAAGCGCGC
>NZ_CAJPMA010000103.1 GCF_905371695.1 uncultured Campylobacter sp.
TTGCGGCTATCGTAGCGCCGGTTTTTACGTTGATAAATTCGCCCGTAATATAAGTCGGATTTTTGTTTGTTCCAGTCGCAGGTTCATCGCTACCTACTATGATAAATTGCTTTCGTAGCTTCTTGTTAAACATCTCGGTAAGCTCTTTTACGCCGTTATCTTGCCCAGCCGCATAAAATAGTTTTAGCTCGGTCTCGCTGTAGCTTACCGCGCCCTGAGACACCGCTACCGCGTCCTCGTCTATACATTGGTATTCGTTCGTAGTACGCGTTTTAGTAAACTCGCCTATCTCCTCTATAAACGCCACGCGCTTTGCCGACGTTAGCGCAGTTTTTATCTTTGCCGCGTCGCCCAAATCCACGCCCATGTTACAAATATAAAATTTTGTATTTTGGCTATCGGTTACTTTTAGCTCTGCCGCCATTTTCACTCCTTATAAGATTTAAAATAAATAGAAACGGCCACGCCGTAGCGATCGCCGTCAACGCCCAAAATATTAACGCTCGTCGGAGCGGTAATAAAAACCTCATTTTCTAACTTTATGCCTACTTTAAAAGCTTTTTCGTAAAGCTTCGCGCGCTCTAAAACGTCTTTAACGCCTTTACCCGCGGGATAACGCAAGGTGATTTGAAACACGCCGGCAATTTCCGCAATACTATCATCAATTGCAGCGATGCTTGGTTTGGCGGGTAAAAAATGTAGTTGTTGATAAGGCTCGCCCGCCCTAGGCTTAAACGGCGTGTTTTCAAAAGCCGTATCAATGGCGGGAGTAACAGCTAAAACCGCTTTTTCTAAAGCCTGCCTAATTCGTAGCATTAGCCGCCCTTTTTACGATTTGTTTCCAACGGATAGCATTGCGCCTTACCATACCTTGCGGGGCCTTTACCTTACTCCACCCCTCAAATTCTATACGAAAAGCATAGGGTAGGTTATTTGTAAAATAAAAGGTTTTATCTAGCGTTAGCTCGCTATTTGCAAAGCTTTCCGCACGATCTCCGGCTTCGTTTGCGGTCGCTTCTGCCGTTTGTTCGCTAGCCGCGCCCACGCTAGGAAACCAATTATTTTTAAGCCTGCCCGTATCTACCGGAGTATCGCTGATGATGTCCGAGGTTAGGTCTATGATTGATTTTTTAAAGATTTTTAGCGCTTTTTCTTGCGCCTTTGCACTAAAATTCTCTATCTGTCTATCAATCATTTTGCAACTCCGATTAGTTGATGTAGCGCCACGTCCTCGCCGCCCCATACCGCGTCGTTGTATTTGATAGTATAGGCACAGTGAGGAAACTCTATCACGTCGTTATTTTGCGGCATAAAAGGCAAAGATTTAGAGGCTATCAAAATCACGTTATCGCCCTCGTTTAACAAGTTTTTTTCTATTAAATTTGAGTAGCTTTTCGCGCTATCGATATACGCCTTTACTTTGTATTCGCTTATATGTTCGGTCATTCCGCCCGTTTCGGGGTCGTAAATTTGCCCGCTTTTGCGCTTATACGTGCCTACTTTGCCGAATTTTTCAAGCAATTTAAACGCCGTATTTTTTGCCTTTTCGTTTAGCATCGCTCTAGCCTCATTACCATTGTGCTTGCAGATTTTAAAAACGGCTTTAAAAGGCTAGCTACGTAAGCGTATTTGGTGGCAGGGTCTGTATTTTGTGCGTATTCCACCTCGATGCTACCTACTTTTTCTTTGGTGGTTAGTCGCTCAATGTCGCTCATTAACTCGCCCGCGTTTGCCCTTATAGCCAGCTCGCACACGGCGGATTTAAATTTAGCGGGCATACCAAACGGCGAGCGAGGGAAGCTCAAAGTCTGATCCGCTTTTAGCTTCTCGCCTTGCCATTTGTCGAAATATACCGCCTCTAAATAATCCGTCGCCTTGATAATAGTCGCCTCTTTGACTGCATTATCTAACCCTGCCCACGTTTGATTGCCGCGTGCCGAAAAATACTCATCGGCAAACTCTACCGAAACGTAAGCGTTAGCATTAGATAGTCCCGTGCCGTTCTCGACGATTAGCATTATTCGCCCTTGTCGTCTTTCTTTGTCTTTTTCGGCTTCGCTTCGTCGCCTTTTAGCGTCAGCTCGGGCGGATCTTTTACCCCGTCGCCCGCATCAAATTTAGCGTCTATGATTGTTAGCCCTCGCTCTTTGGCTAGGGCTTTAACATCCTCGTTATACTGAAACGTCGGGAATTCTACATACCAAATTTTAGACATTTTTCACCTCCTAATTCTTAGCCGCGTCGCCTATTAGTAGCACGCCCGCGGTATCTTTATCGCTAGCCGCGATCTTATCCCAGTTCGTGCCGGTGCCTAGTTTTGCGTTATCCGGGCTTTTGCCGCCGTTTGCCGTGTCCCAAGAATAGCCTTTGAGCGATAGCCCAAATGTATAATCAGCCTGATAGGTCGTTTCTATGCGCTCTTTGCCGTTGTTGGTCTGAATATTCGTGATTAGATCGCCCGCGTCGCTTACTATCGCGGCTCCGGTAGTTAGGCTTAAAACATAGTCTTTATTCGGTGTTCCCGCTTTATACAGAGCCGGCGCATCCGTTACTACTACGCGGCGACCCAAAATCTCAACAACGAGCACGTTTTCAGCCTTAAATAGCTGTGCGGCGTTTGCTAAATTTTGCCCGATTAGCTTATGAAATACCGCGCCTCTCATTATATTAGCCGTTATGGCCGCGCTTCTATCGCCGAATTTAGCATACGCGTTGTTTAGGTTGGCTTGGTTTATGCCGCCGCTCGCGCTTACGTCGTTTACTACGCCGGCGTTATTGCCGATAGCCCCTACGAGCGCGGAGATAGCCGTATTTAGCATATCGCTTATCATCGCCTCGCTCATATTTCTTGAAATCACTTCAAGAGCTACGGACGGGTCTTTTTTTATCCACGTTAGCTGCCCCGGCTCAAACACTACCGGGCCAAATCCCCCCGCTACTTTAACGGCGTTATCTTGCTCTTGTCTTAGGGTCGTAGCCGTAGCCGCCGCGTTTGCCGCGTATCTATCTACCCTGCGCTGTGCGGAGTGGATGCCTCTAAAAAAGCTCTCTTGCATAAAATCGCCGTCTATGCCCTGCGCGTTTAGAATTATCGTGCCGCCGCTAGCCGCGTTAAATTTCTCGATGTCTTGACTTAGCGTCTCGATCGTAGTGCCTGCTAGGTATTCGGAAAATACCTTCATGTCGCTTAGTGCCATATTTTCATTCCTTTAAATTAAATTTCTCTTTTATCGCGACTATTCGCTCCTCGCGAGTGCCGCCCCATTTAGCGCCGATATTTACGTTACCGCCGCCTCCGCTAGCTCCTCCGCCTTGACCCTGAGGCGCGGCTATAAAAGCTTTACCGTCTTTTTGCGCCCATTCGCTCACGAATTCGCTTATAGGCTTATCCGCGATATACGCTTTTAGCTCGCCCTTGTCGTCTTTTAGGCTGGCATTACCGCGCAAAAGAGCTTTGGCCGCTTCTAAAAACTCCGCCTTTACGCCCGCTTTTGCGAGATTATCGCTTAGCCCTGCGTCGATTAGATACTTATTTAGCGAGCCGTTAGCGTTGGCTAGATCGGCGTTTAGCTTTTTCGTATCGGTATCGTATTTTTTAGCGAGCTTGTCGTTCTCTGCTTTTAGTTCGTCGTATTTAGCTTCAAGCTCGGCGTATTTCTCAGCTTCCACCGCGTCGCTATTTTTAGCTTTTAACTTTTTTACCTCGCCTAAAAGCTCCTTATTTTTAGCGTTCATCGCTTCTTTTTCGGCTTGCAAATCACTGACTTGCTTTTTTAGCTCCTCAATATCCATTTCGTCCTCCACGAGAGTTAAATTTAAGGCACGGCCTTTGATAGAATAGTAACTTAAATTTTAAATGGGGTTGGTTTGGTAAAAATATGGTATAATAAGAGTATCAAAGCGATAATGCCTCAGTGGGTCAGAGGAGGAGGCGCAAGCCTCGTTATGATTGGGTTCGACTCCCTTTTATCGCTTTGTATCTTTTTATCGTCTGCGTTTTTGTTTTTCCATAAGTTTGCAATATGCCCTTTTTAGTAAAATACGCATAACACAACTCGTTATCGCTTTCCCAAAAGAAATTTATCGTATCATTGCCCATTTCGTCCTTGCCGTAATATAAATTATCCTCGGTCAAATTTAACGGCATATCAAAAAACTGCTGGGCGCTTAACGCATTGCCGTCTTTTATCTTTTTTAGCCTCATTCCGTGTAGTAGCTCTCTTTGTGTTGCTACCTTGAGTTTCCCGTCTGTTTCTATGCCTTGCGCCTTTAGTTTGCTTATCGTTCTCGGGCTTAGCGTGGCTAGGGTTAGCGGCTCTTTTAACGGCGGTCTGTACCCGGCTTTCGTAAAATCTACATCCGCAAACATAGATTTTAATTTATTGCTCGCTCTAATCCTAGCGCCTAAACTGCTTAAATCGCTTAAATTTACACTCCGTCCCTGCTGCGTTATTAAATCGCGCATAGTGATCTTGCCTTGCATAAATAGCTCGGCTCTGCCTTTGCCTAGCGTCTTTTCTATCACTTCGGGGCTTTGGGTTTTTAACCAATCGTCAAACGTCATATCCTGCGGCACGTAGCCGTTCATGCTTGACCTTGTGCGACCGCTTGCTTCGCCCATTCCCTCGACGCCTAGTTCATCCCAACTTTTAGTTACGGGTATTATGGTGCTACGGCAATTAAAATGAGTATTTACGCGCGGTTTGCGAAACGGGAAGTCGTGCCCGATAGGCTTGTAGTCTTTATCCCAGATTAGCCCGTCGTAGGCTCTGCATAGTTCTGACGTGCGAGTATCTAGCGTGGCTTGATATTTGTAACATTTTATGACGTCGTCGTTTGCCTCAAAAAAGGCTTGACGGATCTCGCTTACTATTGCGCCCGCTCCGGTTAATGCTATCGACGTCGCGTCGCGTTTATTTTTTTGTAAAGCCTGCGCTATCCTTTGGGCTAACATCGGCGTAGTTTCGCCTAGGCTCACGCCTATTTTCAGCTCGCGCTCTAATCGCTTTTTCTGATCGGCGTTTAAGCCGTTATTCCAAGCTTTAACGCTAGCGCAAAACGAGCAAGACCATCTACTAGACTACAAC
>NZ_CAJPMA010000104.1 GCF_905371695.1 uncultured Campylobacter sp.
GCGACGGCGGAGCCAGCCAGCTCGCCTTTACGCTGCCGCCCGATACCGAGGTAGAGCAGACGTCCGAACGTTTGGAGCGGGTGGCTAAAATTTTGCGCGAGCATCCGGCGGTACTTTTAACCTTCGCTACCGCCGGCGGCGAGGACGAAAATCAAGGCAAAATTTTAGTTCGCCTAGCGCCGCACAAAGAGCGCTCTATCACGCAAAAAGAATTTGAAGACGAAATGCGCGAAAAAATCGCGAAATTTAGCGATATGAAATTCGCCTTTAATAACGAAATGGCGCAAGCCGACGTATCCGTGCTGCTCGCAAGCCAAGACGACGAGGCGCTAAAATCGGCCGCGCTGGCGCTAAAACGCCAAATGAGCGAGGTTGCGGGCGTGAAAAATCCGCGCATAGAGGAGCCTTTGTTAAAACCTCAAATCGAAATAAAGCTACTGTCAAAAGAGGCGGCGAGGCTGGGCGTAACGGCGCAAAGCCTCTCAAATACGCTCATGATCGCCACGATCGGCGATACGGATGCTAGCCTAGCAAAATTTAACCTGCCAGATCGCCAGATCGCGATTCGCGTTAGGCTTTCGGATAAAGATAAAAACGATATCGAAATTTTACGCAAATTACCCGTCGCTACGCAATCAGGTGCCGTAGTGCCGCTCTCTTCGGTGGCCGAAATTTCGTATTCGCAAAGCGAAGCTAGCTTGCAAAGATTCGATAAAAAGCGCAAAATCGCCGTAGAGGCGGACTTGGAGCCGGGCTACGCGATAGGAAGCGTGCTTGATAGCGTAAATTCGCTGCCTATCATGCGCGAGCTGCCTGCGGGCGTGAGCGTACCCGAGTACGGCGATAGCGAGTTTATGAGCGAGATGTTTACGCAGTTTAGCATAGCCTTGGGGGCGGGGATTTTAATGTTTTTACTCGTGCTCGTGCTGCTTTTCGGCGATTTTTTACAGCCTATTACCATTTTTATCGCGCTGCCGCTGTCTTTGGGCGGAGCGGTCGCGGGACTTCTGCTTTACGGCGGCGCGCTGGATCTATCCTCGGTCATCGGAATTTTGATGCTAATGGCGATCGTGGGTAAAAACTCGATTTTACTCGTGGATTTTATTATAGAAAAACGCGCCGCGGGTATGGCTAGGCACGACGCGCTGATAAATTCCGGAAGCGAGCGCATACGCCCCATCGTAATGACTACGATCGCTATGGTAGCCGGTATGGCGCCGGCGCTATTTGCTAGCGGGGCGGGAACTAGCTTTCGCGCGTCGATGGCGGTCGCGGTCATCTGCGGGCTAATCGCCTCGACGCTTTTAAGCCTTATTTTCGTGCCGGTAGTTTATTCGCTAATAGACGATTTCAAGGCGTTTATCGCGCCTAAACTCGCGAAATTTACGGACGTTACGGACGAGGATAAAAGGCTAGGCGAAGGAATTTAAAGCAAAGAGGCGGAGCAAATATCCGCCTCGGGCAAAATTAGATTAGAAATTGTAGCTAAAACTTATGTTAAACATTCTAGGGTCGCCGTATACCATACGGTTTGCGCCGATACCTTCGTAATATTTTTTATTAAAGACGTTATCCACGTTTAGTTGAACGTCGAAATTCTTACCGATTTTATAACCGAACATTACGTTCGCCAGCGTATAGGCGTCCTGCTCGATCTTGTTTGCTCCGCTACCGGTATAAGCTTTGCTTTTATACATTAACCCCGCGCCCATTCTAAAATTTTGCACGCCGTATTTAGCGAATAAATTTGCCGTAGTGCGAGACGAGTCGGTGCTATATTTTTCTCCTTTGGCGTCTTTGGCGTTAAAGCGCGTTAGTCCCACGCTTAGGCTTATATTATCGGTTATTTCGCCGTTTACGTCAAGCTCGAAGCCCTTGCTTACGACGCCTTTTTTGGCCTCGTAAATACTAGCGCCCGTTCTTGGATGTATGCGCGTCGTTTTTTCGCCTACGCCGTCTTGTACGATCTTAAATACGCCGAGCGCCGCAGAGAGCTTACCGCCGAAATATTCGCCTTTCACGCCCGCTTCATAATCTTTACCCTCGATCGGATCTAAATATTTATCGTTTGCGTCTTTTACGCTTTGCGGTTTAAATATACTCGTGTAACTGGCATATAACGTGTGGTTCGCGCCTACGTCGTACGTAAGTCCTAGATAAGGCGTGATTTCTTGCGTAAAATTTCGATTGCCGTTGCCGCCAGTTACTTCGTATTTCCAGTAGCTCATTCTCGCGCCGACTAAAAATTTCAAATCCTCGGTTATAGAAAATTTATTCGCCAGATAAACAGCCTTTTGCGTAGTTTTATCCGCGTTATTTTGATCGACGTAAGGCAATCTAGGATCGTCTATACGAAGGTTATTGAAATCTATGATCGTGCGCGCCCTAAACGCCATAGCCGCAGGCGAGGTGTTACCCCAAAGAGAGCTTACTTTATCGGAGGATTTTTTATAATTATTATACATAGCGCCGAAAACTAGCTCGTGAGGCAAGCTAAACGCTTCGTAAGGCGCGTTTACGTAAGCGTCTATGTTATGAATGTCTTCTTCTCTTTTATTGGCGTATATACTTAGATCGTTCACGTTTCCAGTTCCGTTAGGCCGGACCCTTCCGCCTACGTACATAATATTTGAATCAGTCTTTGCCTTGCGGTAAGAGTAGCTTAAATTTAAACTCGCTTCGTTTTCGAAATAGTGCCTAAAATCCGCGTAAAAATCGAGCGTTTTAATATCCCATCTAGTCCAAGGCTGCGAGAAAATTTGATTCTTGCTAAAATTCGTTCTTCGTCCGTCGGTATAAAATGCGGGCATCCCGCCCCACCTAACGCCGTTGCGGTCCAAATCCTGATAAAACGTTCCTAAACTTAGCCACGAGTTATCGCCGATATCAGCGTCTACTACGCCGTAAAGGGCTAAATTTTCGCGTTTGTAATAATCCATATAAGAGCGCGCCTTCTCTTTTGCGAAAGATAGCCTAGCGCGCACATTGCCGTCGTTTGTTACGGGAGTTTGCACGTCGCCCGAAAGTCCGTATTTATCGTATGATCCGGCGCTTATTTTTAGATTACCGGTTAACTCTTTGGCATTTGCCCGCTTACGGATAAAATTTAAACTAGCCGCGGGATTTCCCGCGCCTGATAGTAAGCCGTTTGCGCCCTTTACGACCTCTACGCGCTCGTAAGGAAGCAAGCTCATATCGTTCGCGCCTAGGCTAAATCCGCCGAAGCTCGGCATGGAATCAAGTAGGTAATAATCTATCGCAAAGCCGCGCGCCGTCGGATATACGCGCTCGTCCCATTTTATTAGCGAAACGCCCGGCACCGAACGAAGCAATACCTGATAGTCGTTAATATTTAAGTCTTTTAGCTTAGCCTCCGTTAGAACCGTTAGCGACTGCGGCGTTTGACGCGACGTTAAATTTAGCCTAGTCGTACCTTTAACCAGTTCCTTTGAGCTATAACTCACGTCGTCTTTTCGCTGCTCGCTAGTTACCTCGACGCCTTCAAGCGCCTTTTCTTCGGCTAAAATTTGCGTTACGCCTAGCAAATTTAAAGCGACTATACCGGAAAGTAAAATTTTACCTTTCATACCTTTCTCCTTTTAAAATTTGACCTTTTCATCCATAAATAAAACCCCGAAATTCCTAGAAATAGCGGCGCTAAGCCTGCTAAAAACCATAAAAATTTCGTAGTTTCGTTATAATTTCCAAAATGCGCCTTACGAAACGACGATAGCAGTCGCTCCGTAAAATCCGCTTCGCTAATATCTTTGACCTGCTTTAAATTTCCGCTACCGTCGAATACGATTTGGCTTGAATATTCGTTGTGCAAGAAATTTTGATCCGCCTTGTAGCCAAAAAGCGTAATCGCCGCGTCGCCGCGCGGAAAAAGACCGATATAATGAAGGTTAAATCCCGGAAAATTTTCTTGCGCTTTTTTAACTAACGCGTCTATTGAGAGGTTGCCTTCTATTTTTTGAGGCGCTAAATTTTGCGGCGGCGGCGTAAACAAGAATCTAAGATCCCACCAAGCCCCGCTAACGCTAACCGCTATCAAAATCGGCGCGCAACATACGCCCATCGCCTTATGCGCGTCGCTAGCAAAGGTAGTAAGCCTAGAAAATCGTAGCCGTAGCAAATTTCGCCAAAAATTACGGTACAACAAAAAGCCGCTAACGGCGATAAATATCGCAAAAATGCCCGTAAAACCGACGATAATCTGACCGGCGCGCTCCATCAATAACCCTTCGTGAATATGAACCAATACGCCGAAAAATCCTTCGTCGTGCGGACGCGGCTCGCTTTTTATATCGCCGCTAAACGCGTCTACGTAAATATCCTCCCACTCGCTACCGCCTTTTTTAATTAGCCAAACTCGGTCGGCTTTTTGCGGGCTCCTATCGATATTCCAGCCGACGACGTCATAGCGCGGAAATTTTTGGTTAACGATTCGTTTTAACTCGTCGAACGTTTTTCGGCGATAATGAAAGTCGGCAAAGTCGGGTTTAATATTTATATGCGCCGAGACGTCCGTAACCTGCGGCGTAAAAATGCTGCCGATCTCGCTTTTATAAACTAAAATCGAACCCGTCGCGCATACGATAATTAGCGGCAACGAAAAAACAAGCGATAAATAAGCATGAATTTTGGTAATCGCTTTAATCGGTAGCCGCATTTTGATTATTCCTTTCATTTTAAGGCGCGCATTATAATGAACGAATTATTAATCTTTTATAAAACGATTATCAATTTTTAATTAGAAAATTATCGTAATTTATAAAAAAAGGCGGCGATGTCGTAAATTACGAATTAGCAAGCCGTAAGTTATCGTAGGCATTAAATATCTTTTGCGGCCACTTTATATTATTTTTTTGAAATAGGTGGGAATATAGTCTAAAAACGCGCGACGCAGGGCTGCTTGGGCGTAAATTTTAAATAAGGCGCCGCAAATAAAGCGGAAATTCGGCTGCCGATTTTAACTTTGCGCGTAAAAAGGTATTAAAAACTACGTTATGCGGGTTTAGGCGTTTAAAATTTATTTCGTTTTATATTAAAGATTAGAATAAAAAAT
>NZ_CAJPMA010000105.1 GCF_905371695.1 uncultured Campylobacter sp.
GCGCGTTATTTACGGCTTTTACCTCATCTTTAAAAGCAAGCGCGTAAGGGACGAAGCTATAAATTTCGCCGCTTAAATTTTGCGAAATTTCCACCGCGCCGTAGCTTCTGTCGGCTCGTTCGCCGTTTTCGTCCGTTTGATAAAGACCGTTTTTTAGGATAAATTCGCTAGCTTCGCTTAAATTTGAAAATTTTCGCTCGAATTTCTTATTCGTATCGTCGATTATGCGCGCTTGCCACGCCCTCTGCCACGCATTCATCGCAAGCCCCGTCTCGTGCATGCCCTCTAAAACCGCCTGGAAAAATTCGTCTAAAACGCGCTCGTCGCGCGCTTTTGAGATTAGCTCGGCGTGGCGGGCTTCGTAAATTTTACGCGCGTAATCAAACATCGCGTCACGCGCTAAAATCCGTAAATTTTCGCTTACTTCAAGCTTTTTTAGCTCGTTTTCCAATGGATCGGGTTTTAAAGAAGCTATCCTTGCGGCGATCGCTACGCGAAAGGGCTTATCCTTAAAATCTCGCCCGCAAATTTTAGAGCAAATACTAAGCGCTTCTTCTATCAAGGGCGAATTTAAATCGTTATAAAGCGCGTTTATTTGCGCCTTTTGCTCGCGAACGAGCTCGTTTAATCTCTTAAAATCGTTCATATTTTTCCTTAAATTTCGGCAAAGTTTATCACAATTTGGCTAAAATGGTCAAAAATTTTAAAGGATAAAAATGCAAAATTTAGAAAGTTTCGGCGAACCGCGTATCAAGCTCGTAGCGCTTCCTAAGGACACCAACAGCGCGGGAAATATCTTCGGCGGCTGGATAATGAGCCAAATCGACCTAGCAGGCGCTCAAGCCGCGCGCGAAGTAGCGCCCGAACGCGTAGTAACCATCTCTATGCAAGAGATAATCTTTAAACAGCCCGTATTTATCGGCGACGTGGTGAGTTGCTACGCCAAAATAATCGCCGTGGGCCTAACGTCGATTAAGACGCAAATCGAAGTTACCGCGCTTAGGCTAAACGCGAGCGGATTTCGCGAGCGCCTGCACGTAACCAGCGCTACGGCGACTTACGTAAGCGTAACGAAATCGGGCGAAAAAAAGCCGATAGATCCCGAGCTAAAACGGCTTCACGGATTTTAAAATTTTAGATTAAATTCGCTAAAATCTCGCATTTTTTCAAATTTAAAGGTAAATTTAATGCAAGAATATGACATCATCGTCGTCGGAGGCGGTCACGCGGGTATCGAAGCTAGCCTAGCTCCCGCAAGAATGGGCAAAAAAACCCTGCTAATCACCATCCTAGCCGAGCAAATCGGCGCGACTAGCTGTAATCCCGCAGTGGGCGGCCTAGCCAAAGGCCATCTGGTAAAAGAACTCGACGCGCTGGGCGGGCAGATGGGGCTAACGACCGATGCCGTAGGCATACAGTTTCGCGTGCTAAACGAGAGCAAAGGCCCCGCCGTTCGCGGCAGCCGCGCTCAAATCGACATGGATAGATACCGCGTCTATATGCGAAATTTACTGCTAAATACGCCAAATCTCGACGTCACGCAAGAAATAGCGACGCAAATTTTAACGCAAAACGGGCAGATATCGGGCGTAAAAACCCACCTCGGCAACGAGTATAAAACCGGCAAACTCATCATCACGACGGGCACTTTTTTAAACGGGCTAATTCACGTCGGATTTAACAAGCTTCAAGCCGGCCGCGTGGGCGAATTTAGCTCGGTAAATTTAAGCCAAAGCCTAAGAGACCACGGCTTTACGCTAGGACGGCTAAAAACGGGAACATGCCCCCGCGTGGACGCTAAAAGCATAGATTTTAGCGTGCTTGAAGTCCAAGACGGCGACGCAAATCCCGTCCCGTTTAGCTTCCGCACGCAGGACTTCGCGCCTACGCAGCTACCCTGCTACATCGCCTACACCAACGAGACTACGCACGAGATTATCCGCTCGAATTTCGACAAAGCGCCGCTTTTTACGGGGCAGATAGAGGGCGTAGGCCCGCGCTACTGCCCGAGTATCGAGGATAAGATAAATAGATTCGGCGACCGCGACAGGCATCATCTTTTTATCGAGCCGCAGACGGCTAGCGCGACGGAGTACTACATCAACGGCTTTTCTACGAGCCTGCCTTACGACGTGCAAGTAGCGATGCTACGCTCGGTCAAGGGCTTTGAAAACGCGCGCATCGTGCGCCACGGCTACGCGATCGAGTACGACTACGCGCCGCCTACGCAGCTAAAACACAGCCTAGAAACCAAGCTCGTCGGCGGGCTGTATTTCGCAGGGCAAATCAACGGCACGACGGGCTACGAAGAGGCCGCCGCGCAGGGACTGATGGCGGGCATAAACGCAGCTCTCGCGCTTGAGGGCAAAGAGCCGCTCGTGCTGCGCCGCGACGAGGCGTACATCGGCGTTTTGATCGATGATCTAGTCACCAAAGGCACGAAAGAGCCCTACCGCATGTTTACCTCGCGCGCCGAGTATAGATTGCTGCTGCGCGAGGATAACGCCGTGCTGCGCCTTAGCGGCTATGGGCGAGAGCTTGGGCTAATAGACGCTAAAACGTACGAGAGAGTCGAGAAAATCCGCCAAAATTTAGCGCGTGGGCTAGCGCATCTAAACCAAACCGTAATCACGCCCTCAAAGCAAAATTTAGCCCTTTTAGAAAGCCTAGGCGAGGATATAATCAGCCAAAACGTAAGCCTGCAAAAAATCGTAGCGCGCAAGAGCTTCACGCGCGAAAAGCTGCAAAATTTAGACGAAATTTTCGCCGGCATGGACGAGGCAAGCTTAGAGCAAATTTTAGTCGAGGCGAAGTATCAGCACTACATCGCCGAGCAAAAAAGCCAAATAGAGCGCATGAAAGATATGCTGCAAGTGCGTATCCCAGAGGACTTTAGCTTCCGCGGTATCAGCGGGCTAAGCAACGAAGTGGTCGAAAAACTGGAAACCTTTAATCCGCCGACGCTCTTTGCCGCCAGCGAGATTAGCGGTATCACGCCCGCGGCGATAGATATTTTACATATTTATATAAAGATGAACGAGCGCGGGTAAATTTAAACGCCCGGAAAGGGCTAAATTTCGCCCTTAAGCTAGCGCGTCTAGCTTTGCGTAGAAAATTTGCGTCGCTTCGCCCTCTTTGGGGCTAAATTTCGTTCCGCCCCTTGCGAGCCGCTCTAAAATTTCAAGAAATCGCAAATTATAAATCTGCGCCGTTTGCGCCGCGTTAGCGTTGCTTACCGCCAGAGCGCGGCTTATGCCGTAGCGCCTAGCAAAATCCTCTATGCTTTTCGCGCCGAATTCTTTTAGCGCGGCGTTTTTCTCGCCGCTAAAATCGGCGTTAAAATTTTCTATCTTATTTTTACCCAAAACCTCGGCGAAGGCTTTAAATTTCGGCGTTTGCGGCGGCGTTTTTACGCGTTCGTTTAGCACGCCCGTATCCGAAAAAAGCTCGCTTACTTCAAATTCGCGTCCGCCGTCGGTTTTTAGCGTAATGGTGCCGTTTTCGTTTAGCCGCATCGCTACGACGCTATCGGCGTCCTTCATCCTAGCCGCCGCGCGAGCCGGATTTGCCTCGAATTCGCTCCTTACGCGGCTAAGATTAGTCATGCTAAATTTTAGCCCCGTCGCCTTTTCAAATTCGTTTTCCATCGCGACTAGATACGCCGATTTGCTCGCGCCTAGCTTGGCAATCAGCTCGTCCGCGTCCCGCGCGCCGGAGCTTTTTAGCCGCGCGGCTATGTTTGCGACGTTTGATTCGTGAAGGGCGAGCTCGTGCTCGTAATCGTTATAAAATTTAAAGAAATTTCGGCGCTGATGCTCTTCGTATTTAAACTCCGCTCCCGGCTCTTCGTTTTCATAGCCCGTAACGATAGGGTTAAACTCGCTTAAATGCGCCTCGCCGTCAAAGCCCGCTTTTAGGTATGCAAAGTTGTTAAAAGCGCTATCTTTATGAAAGACGTTTTTACCGCGCAGATCGACCCAGCCGTCCTTGTCCGCATATGCGCCGAAAAATTTTCGCAGCCGCTCGTCGCTTAATCTTTGATAGCGCTCGCTCGGCGCAAGCAGCGTATTGGGGTTTGAAGCGTAATGAGACACGCGCTGATCGATCGTTTTAGTATCGTAATATTCGCCTTGTTTCGTGATTTTTACCCTCTCGTTATGCGCGTCGATCTCCTTTTGATTATAGTTTACGACGTCTTTTTTTATAAATTTTCGCAGGTTAATTTCAGATACAAGATCGCTTAAATTCATAACGTATTCATCGCCGTTTTTATCGAAACCGCGCGCTTTTAGCTTAGTAAAAAACTCGTCCGCGCCGTTTAGTACGCCGTCTTTATTGCTATCTAAATTAAAAAGCGCCGTTTTGTCCGTTATCTTACCTACTCCCGCCTTATCGCCGTCGCCGAAAATATCTAAAAACAGCTCTACTTCTCCAAACTCCGTTTTTAGCCATTTCGAGCGCGCGTAATCGGTCATATTTAAAACCTTCGTATCTTGCGCGAAGATCTCCCTCGCGGCGTCGAAGCCTTTGTCTTTATATTTTAGCTTGTGCGTCTCGCTCATATAATAAAGATGATCCTTCGCGCCCTCAAAATACCTCTGCGCGCCGCTTCCTGGGGAGATTTGCGCCGCGCCGCCGTTAAAATTCGCGGCTACCGCGTTTGCGCGGGCGGGATCGCCGGGCGAGGCGATTTGGTTAATGCCGGCTTTGGACAAAATCGCGCTTGCGTATTCGTTTAAAATTTCGTGCGCTGCTCGCACCGCGCTCTCTTTTGCGTCTAAATTTTCAGAAATTTTATCTACCGCCGAAATTTCGCCCGAGCTAACGGGACGCGGCGGATTAAAATTTAAAACGGGCGACGAAATTTTCATAAAAATCCTTTTTTAAAAATTTGCTCGTCTTAAAATCGGCGAAATTTAGTAAAATTTTAGCTCAGCCGCCTACGCTTAAATTTTAAAACCCGCTTAAAATATTTATGAATTTTAACCGTAAAATATTGTTTTAATGTTTAGAGGGATATAATTGTTCGTTAAAAATCCATTTATAAAGGAA
>NZ_CAJPMA010000106.1 GCF_905371695.1 uncultured Campylobacter sp.
ATGTCAGTTTCAAAAATATCTTTTGTTATTAGGGTATTATTAATAATATTAGATTTAGCTTAATTTAGTATTGTTTCTAATATTAATATTGTATTTTCATATTAAAAATAATATAATACGCCAAATAATTCAAATAAGGGTTTTTAAAATGGACTTACAAACATTCAAAGCACAATTAAAAAGTATTGGTATCACAAAAAAAGAATTCGCCGAAAAATTAGGGCTTAGCTACACAACGGTTAATGCGTGGGGGTCGGTGCAGGATTTTCCAAAATACGTTGAAGTTATTCTTGAAAAATGGGTTAAAGCTGATAACTTTGATAAAATCGTCGAGGTTGTCAAACCTTACGTCGATAAAGACCTTTAACCTCATCGCCTCTAATCCCTCTACTCACTCAGCGCAAAAATGCGTTTAGCTCTATGACTTTAATTCACCCAGCTTTAACGGGTCAAATTTTCGGCTGGTAGGTTTTCCCTTTTTTCGTGAAATCCAAAAAGGGCGGGTATCAAATACCACCCCCTTTAAAATCAGGGGGGTGTCGGTAGCGGCTACGCCCTTTTACTTTGCGCCTATGGGCTAAATTTGGCTTAGGGCATAATGCGCCTATGACCTAGATTAAATCTACCTCATTGCTAGGTTATGCGTTCCCCATTTTTGTGGAATGATGATTTTTAGGGCTTGGCCATTATTTCAGTTTTTGGTGAATGACGATTTTTAGGCTACTCGCTCGACGCCTAAAAATTAAGGCGACGGACAAAGCTCGCATTTAAGGGCATTGCTACGTAAGCCGAAAATTAAGCGCACACACTAGGCTAAAAAGATTTTGATCGCGTATGCTGCCGCCCTCGCCCTTTGAGGGGCGGGGCATTTCATCCAATTAACCTCATCGCTTTTAAACGCAAAATAAAGCCCGCTATTTGATTTTAGCTCTTTTTGGTATCTTTGTATGCCCCGTGCTCTCTTTTTGCATTGTAGCGCCGTTATTTTTAGCCGCCGTAGGGTGTTGCGCGTGTCAATAAAAAAATAATGGGGGGGCGCGTGATGTCTTTAAGGTTTCTACTCTTATTTTTTCAATTAGCTGGGTAAATTGAGAGAGGAAAAGTAAATAAAAACCCTTACACTAAGAGGGGTTGAAACTTAAACGCGTTTTTTTACTCTCTGCGTAAGTGCGAGCTAGCCCCGTGTGCGCGCTTGTTTGCGCTTTGTTTGACTTGTGGAAATTTTGTTTTAGCCGTCTTGCATTTTGATAACGAGTGACAACGAAAAGCGATACACGTTTTAGCGTTTCTTAAAGTAAATAAAACGGGCAAAAAATAGTTTAAGGTTCGGGCTGTTTTGGGTAAATTCGGGTTGATTTGCGGGCGATGAGGTTACGGGCGTTACATGTAACGTTACGGCTTTGTTTGATACTTACTCGCTATCATAGGCTATTAGATAGATTTATTTTGCTTGACTTTTTAGGCTTCAGGTTGTATAATTACGGCGAAATTCGAGGGCGCACTTATCGCGCCCACTTTACTTACACAAAGAAATTCACTGAGGGTGCTTTAAAATTCTCCTTGTAAATATTCCCTTATCTCACTATCCAAACAATCTAAAACATCATCAATAAAGGTTTCTAGCATATCAGGCGCAACCCCCACTATCTTATCATTTAGCCTTGTCGATATTCTCGGCGCGCCGTATTCATTTAGTTTGTAAAGGTTTTCAAAGTGAAAAGCGCGGTTTCTTATCGTGAGTATAAGAGAATAACAAATTTTAACTTTTTGAAAATTAGGCATTGAGCTTTTACCGTGCTTATTAAATTTTGAATATTTACGAAAATCAATTGCCGACAAATCCACCAGTTTATTATGTAGCTTCATCACGTTTAGTAACGTAACCCAGTAGCCCAAAGTTTGGCGCGAGATAAACGTGTTGTCGTCGATACTTAGCAGGCGTGCGGTCTTATTGCGCGTGATAATCTCGACAATACCCAGCTTGGGCGCTAATCTTTGCATAAGCAAAAAATTATCCCTGTGCTTTGCTTCACTCTCATAATCTTTTAATCTTTTTTCTGAAAATAACCCTATCAAGTCCATATTAACCCTTTTGAAATTTACCGCGCTATTTTATGTAAAACGGGCTTAATAGTAGTTTCATAAGCTATCAGCGGTTATCACGCCCTTAGCTCTCTTTTGTTATTGTTAGCTTTGTAGGTTCGCTCGGTGCCGGTTTTCGTAGAGGCTAGGCTTATCGCGTTTTCAAAATCGAATACCGCGCGCCTTAATTGAAGTTCTAGACGTTCGCGCCTAGGCAATAAAGCGGGTTTGTTTAGGTCGAGTATCGGGGCGGTAGCTTCGGCGCGGTAGAGTGGATGGGTCAAATCGTTTTTAACTGCCTTATCGTAGAAATAAAGCCTCTGTAACGCGCCTATTTCCGACTTGACGTAAGCGGTGTTTCGGTATCGGACTATCTCAAACGTATTGAGATTAAAAGGCGTCGAACTATCGAAGCATAAATCGACACTCGAAACGTTATTGACCGCGTCTAAAAGCTCCGCTACGAGATCGAGAGGCGGGGCGGTTTTGTGATATTGCTTTAAGCCGTAGCATTCAAGCACGGCACGCTGCCGGCACTCGTTCGGGGCTTTTGTAGTGGCGTAGAATATGCTCAGATTTTCGAGTTCGTAAAGCTCGGTTATTTTTAGTCCTCGAAACTCGTAACGATTGGATATTTTTATCTCTTTTGTATCTTGCATTTTTCGCCATTTCAAGCCGTGATTTTTGGCTATGCTTTTAAGCAGCTCTATTTTGGTGTAGTGCTTGTGCGTTACTCTGTTTTTCAGGAAACTAGCGCGCACGGTGTCTAGGCTTATGCTCGGAGTTTCAGCTAGTATTTTGTTAATGTTTGCTAATATTTTCACGTTTTAACATCCAAAGGGGGCGGATCGCTTGACACTAACCACCCCCTAGAAATATTTAAAATTAACCCTCTGCTAATTGAGGCGCATTTTTAGCTTTTATCGCCTCGATCAGCTTTTTAGCTAACTTTACTTGACCCCTTGGCGTTATTAGCGTAATGAGGCTTAGTCCTCGCTCGCCGTTTGGTTTTGTAAACGTCTGCGGTTTGCGTCTAAAATAGCCCATATTTAGATACTTTTGCAAAGGTTCGTTATTAAACATTAAAATCCCTAGTTCGCGCATTAGAGCGAATAATCGTATCTCGCCCGTATCTATGCCCTTATCTTTATCGCAAAGTATTTTCGCATACTCGCCTATTTTAATATCGCCCTTGCTAACCTCAACGGCTCGCGCGAAATCTACGTAAGGCGCTTCGGCTTTTACTTTTGCTTCCAGCCGTTTATTTTCGTCCAAAGTATCGGCGAATTTTAAAGCTAGTTCGGCGAATGCTCGCGGGTCTGCTAATACGTCTTGAATTATGGCGGGGCGGTTTTGCTTAGATAAGATAAAATCGCTCGCCCAATCCCGAAATAAAATCGTTTGGGGCGTTTCGGTCAATTTAAAGCCTAGCGTGATGACGCCTTTTTTCGTCCAAAAAGTTTGCTTTGCGTTACCTGTTGCATTTTGCAACAGATAGAAATGCACGCCCTCTTTAAACTCATTTCTAGCCTTTTGCGAGCGGATAGCCTCCTCGCTTACGCCAAATCCCTCTGCTACTTGTTTATTTGACAAGCCCCACGTGTCTTGATACTCCGAAATCTCTAAATTTAGATTGTTAAATGCTACTATTGCGCTCATATTTTGCTCCCTAAATATCTTTTAGCCTTTTGGAAATCGTCGATACGCCATAATTTAAACCGCCTTTTAGGGTTATTTGCGTCCGTGCACCATCTAAATTTAACGATTTTTTCCCTAAAAAGCTCTACTAAATACTGATTGGCGTTACTTATGCCAAATACTCGCCCCGCGGTTATTTCCGTTCCGTCCCACATCATTTTTATTAACGCCGTTTTATGCCTGCTTCGTATCATAGGTTTTTCTCCTCTCTTATGCCTTCTTTTATTTCTAATTTTTTTATGCTCTTTCTTTGCGTCTGCACGATATGAAACAAATCATAAGCGCAATCTAGCAAAGGTTGCGCGACGCCGTCCAGGCTTGCCACTTTGTAGATATGCAAATGCTTTTTAAAAGCTTTTAGCATAACCTCATCGTCCGCGCTAAAACAAAGTTTGCTAGGCGTAAATACTAGCTTATTCATTGTTCGCGCTCCTTTGAAAAAATCGCTCTCTTAGCCGTTGATTTTCGGCGTGGAGTGTTTGGAGCTGTCGCCCCTGCTCGCTCAAAGCGCAAAACAAATCAAACGCTACGGGCTTAAAGTTTGCCGTGTCGCCTCCGCTTTGTTCGTCTTGTAGGGATTTGAGATAAATATCGGGGTAGCACTCTTTTAGCATTTTTACGTAAAGTTCGGGCGCGTTTTTTATCTCTTTGCACTCTCGCGCTATTTGGCTGATACTCTTTTGATTTAGCTCCGTTTCGCGCTCCTTGAATAAATCAAAAGCCACGCAAAGGGCTTTAATCACGCCCTCGCGTAGCTCACTTTGCTCCTGCCCGTCCGTCTGCACGTAAATCGCCTTAATCTCAGGGTATTTGGATAAACGGACATAAAAACGCCCGTATAGTCTCGCCTCGTTATCGTCTTTAAAAGCTTTCATCTTACGCGCTCCTATCTTGCAAATACGCGTCCAGCTCGCTCTTTAAAAAGCGGATTGTGCGCTCGGTTAGGCGTTTTGGCTTTGGGAAATCGTCGCGCTTCATAAACCGCCATAACGTAGCGGTAGAAATGCCTAAATACTGCGCCGTTTCTTTTGGGCTTAGCGTGTTGTTTTTTGTGGTTAATGGGTTCATAATAAAAACTCCTCGTGAGTGATATTATTTATCCGTGTGCGCACCTGAATAAATATGAGTGAATATTAGCAGATAACACGGCGCGGGTCTAGTGTGAAAATAGCGTTAAAATCGACGTTAGAAATAAATTTTTAGCAGCGAAACAAATGCAAAAAATAAAAAAGTTTTACGGATTTTGGCGTAGATTTTTT
>NZ_CAJPMA010000107.1 GCF_905371695.1 uncultured Campylobacter sp.
AAGGGGTAAAAATGCTAAAATTTAAATCGCTAATTATCGCCGCTTTCGCGCTTTTGGCCTTCGCCGGCTGCGCGGGCAAGACCTGCGACGCGTGTTACGGCATAAACGGCGAGCGCTCGGATATCGGCGGCGCGGACGCGTTTTATTTTAACGAAGTGATGACGGTGCAGTCTGACTGCTCGCTATGCAGCGGCAGAGGTGGGACGCTAAAAATCAACGGCACGACCTATAAAAGCGACGTAGCGATACAATGCTGCCTAGAAAAAAACATGATCGACACTAATATCGGTCTTAAAAAAGTCTACATTCACCGCATTACCGACGACCGCCAAAGCGCCCGCTCTATCCGATACTCGCGCCGCGACGGCTCGCAAGTCGTATTTAACTCCAACCCGCGGTTAGAAACGCTTTTTTATATGTTTTTAGAGCGCGAGCTACAATCGCGCGGTATCGTAGTCGTAGATACGCAAACTTCGCCGTATACGTACCGCTTAGACGTTAGTTTCGGCTCGTTAAGCGGCGAATACGATCCTAAAACCGAGCAGCTAAACGGTAGACTAGAAGGCTCCGTGCGCCTTTCAAATATAAATTTTAGCCGCAAGCGCAGCTTTTCTACACATCACCACGTAGAAAAGCTAGAAGCGAGCGAGTCTAAGGATTTCGACTTTTTCATAGCGCTTTTAGTCAAGCAAGCCGCGATAAAAGTCGCCGACGAAATTTCAAAAATTTAAAGGAAAAATATGAAAACGTTTAAAATTTTGCTAGCTGCGATCCTTGCCGCGCTAACGGTTGGCTGCGCGCCTACTCAAAGCGTCGTAACGCTAAAACCTTACGCCGCCGTCGCGACGAACGTCGTAAGCGGTAAAGAAGTCTATATCGCAAAGATCGTCGACGTGCGTAAAAATCAAAGCACGATCGCTACGATCACCGATAAAAATGGCGACGTGAGCGAATACGTCGTGCTGCAAAACAATCTTGCCGAGTGGTTTAAAACCGCGCTTGAAGCCGAACTTCGCGTACGCGGCGCGAACGTAGGCGGTATGGGCGGCGTCGCGGCGGAGATCTATATCCAAGAATTCGGCGCGAATCTAAGCGGCTACGACAAAGATAATATGAAAGGCAACCTAAAAATCGCGCTAAAAATCCAAAAAGGCGACGAAACGATAAATAAAAATATCTCGAACAGCCAAACTAAATTCGAGCTAATTCGCACTGGAAGCTCGTTTAAACCGTTTTTAGACGAGATGATAGAAGACGCGGTGAAGCGCACGGCGGCGCAAATTTTAGGCTCCTAGTGGCTTATTTTTTAAAACGGACGGCGCAGTATTGTTGCGCTAGACTAGACGGGTTTAAAAATTTTAAGCGTAGATAGAACGCATTGTTCATAGAGCTTGAAATTTTAAAGCTAGCGACGTATAGCGCAAAAAAATAAGCCGCAAAAGGCGAAATTTGAGATGTATCAACTGCGAGGCTTTTAGCTTTTCCGTTATTTGCCCTTCGTGTAAGCGAATTTTGCAAAATCCTCGCCTAACTCTGCGAGAAATCGGGAATTTTAAAATTTTTAGCTTCTACGGCTATGACGAAATTAAGCCCGTTATCCTCAAAAAACACTCTATGAGCGGGGTGTTTGCATACCGCGCCCTCGCAAATTTAAGCTTTAAACAATTCGCGCGCGAGTTTGAATTTAGCGCCGAAGCAAGCCTGGTGCCGGTTGACGATAAAATTACTAGCGGCTACTCGCATACGGCGATTTTAGCGCACGCGGCGAGAAGCGAAATTTTACGCCCGGTCTACCGCTGCTTACACGCCTCTTCAAACGTTAACTATTCGGGAAAAGATTTAAATTTTAGGCTCGCTAATCCGCGAAATTTTAAAATTTTAAAGCGCCCGCCGTATCCCGTTATTTTAATCGACGACGTCGTAACTACCGCGACTACGCTGCTTGAAGCGAAAACCGCGCTTGAAAAAGCAGACGTCGAAGTGCTTTTCGCGCTGACGCTTGCGGATGCGAGATACTAAAAATCCAAAAAAGGAGAAAAAATGACGATGCACGAACTTGCAACAAAGTTGTTTAAAATACCCCGCTCCATAACAGGCGAGGGCTTTCGCAAAAGTTTAAACATAATAAAAAGCTCGAAAGCTCTGCTTCGCAAAATAAGGAAGACGGCAAACCTGCGATTTCAAGTAATTTAAAAATTTACTCCGTAAAAAGCGGCGCAAAATGCTTTGACTGGATCGTTCCGCCGGAATGGATCGTTAAAGATGCGTGTATCATAACGCCTAGCGGTCGAAAGATATGCGAATTTGACAAAAATAATCTGCATTTATTAAATTATTCCGCGCCTTTTCATGCTAAAATAGGCCTTAATGAGCTACAAGGGCACTTATATTCGCTACCGCGCCTTCCGCGCGCTATCCCCCGTACGCGACTAGCTACTACGAGAGACGCTGGGGATTTTGCATTAGCCAAAACGAGCGCGATGCCTTAGAGGATGGTATTTACGAAGTTTTTATAGATACCGCGTTTAAAGAGGACGGCGAGCTAAATTACGGCGAGATTTTTATCCCCGCGACTAGTGACGAGCCAAGCGAAAATTTAAGCTCCGACGAGATAAAACCGGAACAAAAAAGCAAGGGCGAGATTTTATTTTCCACCTATCTTTGTCATCCGCAAATGGCAAATAACGAATTAAGCGGTCCTGCGGTCTGAACGCAGCTTGTTAAATTTATCCGCACGCTTCCACAACGCCGCTACGACTACCGATTTATCGTCGTACCGGAAACTATCGGCTCTATCGCTTACGTCAGCCGAAATTTTGATTATTTAAAATCAAACGTCAAGGCTTGCTTCGTACTTAGTTGCCTCGGAGACGAACGCGCTTACAGCGTAGTTTTAAGCCCTAGCGAAAATAGCCTAAGCGACCGCGCCGCGTTACATACGCTTAAATTTCTTGCAAAAGAGCCTAAAATTTACTCGTTTTTGTACCGCGGAAGCGACGAGAGGCAGTTTAACACGCCGGCTCTAAATTTAGGCGCAGTAGCTATTTGCCGCTCAAAATTCGGCGAATACGAAGAGTATCACACTAGTCTAGACGATTTAAATTTCGTCACGCAAAAAGGACTTGAAGGGGGATTTGAATACGCTAAAAATATTGTTTTAAATTTGGAAGCGAATACGGTTTATAAACCCAATTTTGTCTGCGAGCCGAATTTGGGGCGACGCGGACTAATAGCCACGATAAATGCCGGCGCCTACCCGCAAGAAATGATGAACGTAAGAAATTTTCTCGCGTACTGCGACGGCAAAAGAGACGCGTTGCAAATCGCCGAAATTTTAGGCGTCGAGTTGAGAAAACTAAAAGAGACGATAGAAAAATGCGTCGAATTTGAACTAACAAAGGAAGACTAATGAGCGATTTAATAGATAAATTTGAACTTAAAAGCGGCGATTTCGTCGTAGTAACTGGAAATTTTAATAGATTTATTTTTAAGCGAAAACGTGAAGATAAAAAATACGACGCAAACGTTCTTATCGATGAAATAATCCTAAAAATAGGCCGGAGCGGGACGCTTGCTTTTCAGACTTTTTCTTGGGATTTTTGCCACGGATTAGGTTTTAGCGTAAAAGACACGAAGTCAAAAACTGGCGCTTTGGGAAATTTGGCGTTAAAAAGGGAAGATTTTACGCGTACGGCACATCCGATTTACTCATTTGCGGTTTGGGGAAGATATAAAAATGAGCTTGCGAATTTAAATAACGTAAGCAGCTTTGCGGACGACTCGCCTTTCGGTTTTATGCGCCGCCTAAAAGCAAAGATGATAATCGTAAATTTAGAGCTTGACCACTCTTTTACTTTCGTGCATCACGCCGAGCAAATTTGCGGTATAGATTATAGATTCGAAAAGGATTTTAACGGCGTTTACGTAGACAAAAACGGCGAGAAAAGCAATAAAACATATTCGATGTTTGTTAGAAAGGACGGCGTTATAACCGATTTAAAACCACTTGAAATGCTGTTTTTAAAATCAAAAGCTATGAAAATAAACGAAACGGGCGAGGACGAGATAAAAATAATAAATTTAAGTCGCGCATATGAAATAACCGTCGACGATATCAAAAACAACGGCGCAAGAAGTTTGCATAAGCTCTTTTCGTGCTGACGCTTGCGGATGCGAGGTGTTTAAGTATAATTCATATTTTATTTTATTTGTTGTAAAATTACGGCTCTAATTTTAACGTAAGGAGGGGGATAAAAGTGAGATCGATTACAAATAAAATAGCGCTCGTTTTAATCGTAGCATTGTTCGTATCGTTTTCGGCAATCTCGGCGGTGAGTTATTTTACTGCACAAGATAAGGTGGTGGAACTGGTCAGTCAAAACCAAGAGCAAATTTTAAACGACGTTAAGCGCTTCATAAATGCCTTTTTTAAGTCTAATGAAGAAAAGGCGATTAGCTTACGCAAAGATATTGAGGCCGTAGATTCGAGCGAGATTATGCAGACGATACAAACCGCAAAAGAACACGGCGGAGCTAACGTTAGCATTGCGCTTTACGTAGACGCGACGGGTTGGATAAACTTCTCCGACGGTACCACGAAGTCGAATTTCGATTTTAGGACGCGCGAATGGTTTAAAAGAGCCATGAGCGAGAGTGGGGCAGTATTTACCGAGCCCTATGTTTCTGCGGTTACTGGCGAGTTGGTCGTACCTTTCGTAGCAGGAGTGCGACGCGAGGGTAAGGCCGTGGGCGTAACCGGAGTAAACGTTAGCGTAAATACGCTTCAAAAAGAAATTTTAGAAATGGGTAAAACAAAATACGGCTACGTTTACGTTATTAACAAAGACGGCGTCGTACTCGTGCACAGCAATCACGAATTTATCGGTAAAGCGACTGATTTCGGAAAGACCGTGGCTAGCAAATTCGCAAGTAAGGACTTCGATAAAAACGGGTTAATTCCGTATGTTAACCCAAGAGGCGAAAACGTAAACGCAAAAGCGATCGTGATTAATGATCAAGGTTGGCTAGCCGTAGCGGC
>NZ_CAJPMA010000108.1 GCF_905371695.1 uncultured Campylobacter sp.
TCTTTTCGCTTTCCAATCTTTCAACTTCGCTCTTTCTAGCTTCTTTTATACGGTTACACTCAAGCGTTACTTCACCGTTGATTTTTTCTATACCTACGCTTAGCTCGCAAAGCCTTTTCAAGGCAACATCAACATCACTAAAACTAGTTATTTGCATCTTTTACTCCTCATTAAAAATTTTTATTAGCCCTATCACTCGAACAAACTAAATTTAAGCTCACTAAGACCGTATTCTTTAGCCCATGCCGCCTCTTGTGCCATGCCCTTACTCTTGTCGCTCCACTTGCACGGATGGCTGTAGTAGTAGCTGCACACTCTAAGCAGTTCTTCGCAGTTTTTCATTACTCTTTCACGCTCAAGCTCGCTATATATATCCATCCACGCAAGTACGGGCGAGATAGGCTCGTAGCCGTTAGCTCTGACGATAGCGCAAGCCTGCTGCGCTATTTGCTTAGCATAGTAGTTTCTATCCCGATCTTTGCATTCGATACTGGCATAGGGCGTAGAAACAAACACTAATCTCGCTGTTTTCATCTATTCTCCTTTCTTAAAAATTTAACTTTATAGGAAGCTCCGCAGAGCTCCCGAAAAATTAAATTTAAGCTGCCGTATCGATTACTTTGCCGTCGGCGGTTCTTATGATATATTTGCCTACTAGCTTAAACATACTCTTTGAGTAGTCAGCCTTTTGGCCCTTTATCATGCTTGCGCGCCTTATGCCCCATAGCTCACCTTTAGCACTTACCCTCATTTCAAATCCTTTCTCTTCAAATTCTCTTACCAGCCTAACTAGCCCCGCCGCTTGCGTTCGCTCCGCTACGTCGTTTTTAAGAAAATTTATCGCCATCACGCTCTCCTTGTTTGATATACTAGATTGGCCGCCACTTTAGCTTCGTATCCCAAAGCCAAATTTAGCGACGTTTTTTCATATAGCCTCGCATTGTCACCTTCGGCTAAAAACTCCGCTATCTCTCCCTCTATTCCGTTCATTTGACCGATTTTTATGAGCTCGTCCCTGCTTAAAACCATCTCCGGAGAGTAAGTAAGCCTGCTTTGTAAATAGCCTCCCAGCTTATCTATACGTTTTTTAAGCACGCCAAGACCTACCGCTATGACGGCTATACCTAGATTATTTCGTTTACCGTACTCGTAAATTTCCCTTAAAAGCTCAAATTTTCTCTCAAACGTTAAGTCGTTGTCCTTTACGAACAAATCGGCTTCATCCACGATTATTAGCCTCGTTTTGCTCTGCGTTATAGCCTCACAAAAGGCTTCGAATTTATCATCCGTGTTTCCGCTCGGTTTTTCGCCGATAGCTCGCAAAAGTAGGCTCATAAATGCGCTTGCGCTTAGGCTTTTGCGGGCTTTGACGTATACTCCGCCAAGCTCGCGCGCCGTCATTTCTAGTAAAAAGGTCTTTCCCATGCCGCTTTCGCCTAAAATTAGCTCGAAAAAGCTAAGCCCGCTCGCGTTCATTTTAAAAATCCTATCTCTTATCTTTTCTTGCGCCGTGCTTAGCCAAACTTCGCTTTTAGGCGTCTTAGCCTCTTTTTTTTCGGCGTTTGCCGCCAAAACCCTATCCAAATGCGCCTCGATCGCCGTCTCGTAAAGCTCGGCCTTAGACGAAGCGTATTTGCCGTTGATAACGCCGCTTACCGTTCCACCGCCTTTACCTATAGCTTTGCCTATCGTTTCTAGCGTTTCGCCGTAAGCTTGGCAAAGCTCAAATTTTTCTTTTAAACTAATACTCATAAATTCTCCTTATAAGGTTTATTTTTATATCCATCGCTCGTATCGCTTTCGCGATATACTCCGCTCATTCGCTTGCTCACATAGCATTAAGCAACTCTTCGTTGCTCATCGCTATTTTTTTATTAATTTTTCTAGTTTTCTCATTTTTTACCTTGGTTTCGTGCGCCACACTTGAATACGCGTTCATCGCACTTGGCTTTTTGTATAGGTTAGAGTAGTAGCCAAACGCCGCTTTCACGGCTTTAATCACCGCTTCGTTTTTAGCGATTTGCGCTTTTACTTTTTCGTGATCTCTTGGATCTATCCTATCTATGATATTTGCCTCGCATAGCGCTCTGTGGCTATCCATATCCACGATATTTACTCTCTCGTAGTCGTTCTCGTTTATGCGCACTTCCACCGTTTCGCCGTTAAATTTGCAAAGTCTAGGATGGCTATAAGTGCGTTTTTGCCCCATTATCGTTAGCGTTACGCCGCTATTTTTTACCTTGATGGCTCTTCTTTCGCTAAATATAAAATCAAGCGTCGTTTCGTCGAATACCGCCTTTGGTTTAGCTTCTAACTTTTCAAGAAAACTTTTCATAGGATAGATTTTGCGACTTTCGTTATAGTGCTCGTTCCACCACCTGACCGCCTTTTCAAAGTAGCTTATAAAATCATCGAAATTCAGAGGATTTTCTTTCATATATTTTTTTAAAATTTCTTGATTTTCGCGTTTGTCTTTATGGTAGCTCACCCCACCGCCGCACTCTGATATGATCATTTCAGCCATACGTCTTTGAACGTGGTTAAAAATATTTTCGATAGGTTTTGCGCGCGAGTTTCCTGGCTTTGCTTTTTTGTGTATCATGTTTGGCGCAAGATCGTCGAAGTCTCTAAATTTTATGCCGCTTAGCTGACTCCTTACCTGCTCTATGTAGTTACTAAGCTCTGGCTTGCCGTTATCGGTGTATATGGCGTCCGCCATACCGAATCTTAGTGCGTTTTTTAGGCTCCTTCCTACGCTTAGGCGGTTATATTTGCCAAACGTTACGTCCACGCCGATTATCGCTCCGCTTCCCATATCTATCCATACGTAAGCGTTTGGATTTAGCACCTCTCCGTCGGGGCCGATAGCATCAAAATCAAATACTATCTGATCGCCGCAAACTAGCTCCATACTCTCGTAGCAGTTTAGATCCCTGATGATATGAGAGGCTATCTCGTTTCTCACCCCTCTATCTCCGGCGGTTGCGCGAAGCAGCATGGCTTTTATTTCAGCGCTCGCCGTTAATCTCGCAAAACTTTGATAAGAGCCTATATTTAGCTCGTTCTCTTTTGCGTAAATTTCAAGCTTTTCGTAAACGAACCTTTTAGAGCTCAAAGGATTATGTAACATAAACCCAACCGCCCACTCTAAAGCTTTCATTTCAAAGCTAGAACTATTAAAACTAGCCCTAAAATCAATGCTTAACTCATCGTCTTCTATCTCTACGTCCTCTTTTTTGTTTAGTTTCACCCATTCGTAAAGCGTCTTTAAACTAACTCCGTATTTTTTCGCTACTCCTTTACCCCATATAGTCTTACTCATGCCTTTTGGGCAGTTTTTTAGCTCGCGCACGGCTTTTAGCTTATTCATATTTTCTAAATCCTCGATTTTTATCTTTACCTGATCTTGGCTCGCGCTTTTGGCCTCTATTTTTTCGCAAGCTTGCGCTCCGCAAAGCAGATTACGGCTATCGCCGCCGCGCTCGCAGCAGCCGCTACCGTCCATAATATATCCATCGCTAACTGCGCTATCCACAGCGCTGCAAAAATCGGCGCTATCGCTACCGCGGCTATGATCCAAACCGCGATCAAGGCTATTTTTCTCATCGTCTGACTCCTTTTTGCTTGGGTCGTCGTTTGTTACGGCATCGTCGATCCAGATTTGGAGGGTTTTGCCGCCTCGACCTATACCGTCGGTGTAGATAAAACCTAATATATTAGGTTTTATTGAGCAAATTTTTTTGCCTGCTTGTTCTGCACGCTTGATTGCTTTCATTAAAGCGTCGTATTTCACGCCCAAAATTTCCGCCGCTTGCTTAGAACTTACCCACATATTAGGCTACTTTTATACCGACTTTTTTAAAGGTATTTTTAGCCTTTTTAGAAAAATAGCCGTTTAAAATACTGCCATAACTTAGGTTATTTTCGCGGCAAAATCTCTTTAAAGTTTTATTTGTCTTGATTTGGATTTGCTCCGCTACTCCGCCGCTTTTTACGTTGCCGATTAAATCTATCATCGTTTAAGCTTCCTTTGATATAATTTTGGTATCAATGTCGAAATTATAATCTAATTTATTAGGTTTGTCAAGGGTGTTCTATGGATTTAGCACAAAAGATTAGGTCTTTACGAGAAGACAAGGAATGGACGCAAGGTGATTTGGCTGAAAAATCAGGAGTTGGCAAGTCTAGCATACAATTATACGAAAGCGGCAAAGGTAATATTACGCAACTAAATTTAGAAAAAATTGCCTCTGCATTTGGCGTAAATGTATCTTATTTTCTAAACGACAAAATGTCCAATAGTTTGTCCATAAGTGTCCATAAGTCGTCTCCTAATATGTCCATTAGTCCAGAAAAATCTGAAAAATTACAAAAGATGCAAAATCTTATAAGCGAGCAAGAAAATAAGCTTATAAATTTGCGCTTTTTCCCTAACGTTAGCGCGGCTGCCGGATACGGCGCAAACAACGACAACGAGAGCTTTAAAAGCATACCCGTTACGGCTTCTTTTTTAACGACTATATTGCGTATACCGGCCAAACAATACGATGTTATAAACGTGCTTGGTAACAGCATGGAACCGTTTTTAAAAGATGGCGATATGGTGCTTGTCTTGCCTACGCATGAGGCCAGTAACGGCGAGATAGTAATAGCAAACCTCGGTGGCGATCTATATGTCAAAAAGCTACTTAAAGACCCAATAAAAAAGCGTATTCGTCTAACCTCCATGAACAAACTTTATGAAGATATAGTAGTAGAGGATGACGAGCTAGACCAGCTTAAAATCGTGGGCGTAGTTAAAAAAGTGCTTCCGTCGGGTTTAATATCAGCATAAAGCCTATTTTACGCAATTTTAAAATAATTTTTGAAGTTTTTGAAG
>NZ_CAJPMA010000109.1 GCF_905371695.1 uncultured Campylobacter sp.
CGTGCTTAGTCTATAATAAAGATCCTCGCGGAATTTACCTTCGCTAATTAGCGCGCCTAGGTTAGCGTTCGTAGCGCAAACGATACGAACGTCGATTTTAACGGGCTTTACGCCGCCTAGTCGCGTGATCTCGCGCTCTTGCAAAGCTCGCAGTAATTTTGGCTGTAAATTTACGGGCATTTCGCCGATCTCGTCTAAAAATAGCGTCCCACCGTTAGCTAGCTCGAACTGCCCTATTTTTGCCGTCTGGGCATCGGTAAAAGCGCCCTTTTCAAAGCCGAACAGCTCGCTTTCGATGAGATTTTCTGGGATCGCCGCCATATTTAGCGCTACGAACGGCGCGTCTTTTCGCGGAGAGTTTTCGTGGATAAATTTCGCAAAGACCTCCTTGCCTACGCCGCTCTCTCCGCAAAGCATCACGCAAACATCGGTTTTAGCGGCTTTTGCGGCGATATTAAGCGCACTTTGCAACGCGGGCGAACTAGCTAAAAAGCCGCCGTTTTTAAAATTTCGCTCCGCTTGTTCTGCCGAAAATTCGGCGCTTTTAGCTAAATTTTCTGTGTTCGCAGTTTGCGCGGTTTTTTGCTTTAAAATTTGCACGCGCTTTATCGCTTCGTAAAGCGTCTGCGCGTCGAAAGGCTTGGTTAAAAAATCTTTCACGCCTAGCCGCACGCTCTCTATCGCGCGATTTAGCGTCGCATTGCCCGTCATTATGATGACGTCGAATTTGCCCTCTAATCGCTTAATAAACTCCAAGCCGTCAAGACCTGGCATATTAATATCGGTGATAATTAGCTCGGTTGCGGGGTCTAGTTTTTTTAAAGCCTCGGTCGCGCTTTTATAGGTTTTGACGTTTAGTTCGTCGTATTCGCTAAGCGCGAATTCTAGGGATTTTCGCATATTGATGTCATCTTCTACGATTGCGATATTCATAAATTTTCCTTACCGGCAAATACGCTAATTATTGCCGAATTTTGCTTAAATTCTATCGTAAAACGCACGGGCGCTACTTTAATAACGCCGGTGTTTCGCATAAAGTCGTTTCGTCTATAAAATTCGCTCTTTACGCTTACTTTTTCGCGAGCGAAGCAGTAAAAAATTTCATCTTTTCGGGAGTTTAAAAATTCAAGCGTAGAAGCGCCCTCTTCGCGCGTTCCGTCGATTTGACATAAAAGGCGAATCTTGCCTTTATTAGTTAGCGTCATCGCCTTTGAAAATACGATCTGCTCGTAGGAGACTATAAAATTCGTAGTATTTACGCTAGCCCAGAAGATAAATTCCTCCGAGCCTAGCGCAAATTTTACGAGTAGAATTAGTAAGCAAAGATTTCGCGCCACTTTTCCTCGTCGATTTTAAGCTCCATATTTACGCGGTAAAGCCCGTCTTTAAAGCCCTCGCTGATAATCGTCGCGTTTTTAACCAAGCCTTGCACTTTTGAAGTGATCGACGAATCTAGTAGCATAGCGTCCCGTACGGTGTCTTCGGAGTTGATTTTCACGCCGTAGAGCTTACCGGCTAGCTGACTATACGCGTCCGCCATCGCCGCGCGTTTAGCCAGCGTAACGGACTGCGCGTAGCTGACGGAATTTTGCGGCGCTATGCCCTCGCCTTGCGCGCGAAACGTCGTTTCTGTCGGCTGAGCATAGATCATTTTCTCTTTTTTCATAACCTCTCGCAAGTCGTCTTTATCGACCTTTTGGATTACGACGTTTTTATTCGTATCGTCCCCCATAAAGCCGTTAAACGAACACCCGCAAAATGCCGCAGCCGCGATTAGAAGTAAAATTTTCGTTTTCATTTTTAGCCTTTAAATTTATTCCGAAGTCTCTAAAAGTCCGCCTTCTTCGCTCTCGTCCTCATCCGCGTCGTCGGCCTTCGGGCAACGCGCGATGCTAACTACGTCGTCGCCGTCCACGTTTACTACGATAACGCCGCTGGTGTTGCGACCCGCTTTGCGGATAGACTGCATATCGACGCGAATCATCTTGCCGCTAGTAGTAAGCGCCATTAGATCCATCTCTTCATCGACCATTACGACGCCGATTAGATCGCCGGTGCGGTTATTTAGCTTCATGCAGATTACGCCCTTGCCGCCGCGGTTTGTTAAGCGGTATTCGTCGGCGGTAGTGCGCTTGCCGATACCTTTTTGAGATATGCTTAGCACCTCTTGTTCGTTGCTTTCTATAACCGCCGCGCCTACGACCTCATCGCCCGTTTCTTTAAATTTAATACCCGTCACGCCGCGAGCCGTCCTACCCATCTGGCGGACTTTGCTAACGTAAAATTTAAGGCACATTCCCTTTTTGGTCACGATAAATAGCATCTTGCCGCCGGTATTTTCAAGCGCTTCGCCGCTTTCGTTTTCGGCGCCGTCCATAGCCTCGTCCGCTTCTAAAATTTGCGGCTCTAAATTTTCGCTCATTTCGCTATCTACGTCGCTAGGCACTATTATCTCGTCTCCGTCGCTTTCCACGATTAGCGCGGTTACCAACTCGTCGTCCTCGTCAAGGCTAATCGCCTTAACGCCGATCGAGCGAATGTTTTTAAACTCGCTTAAATTCGTGCGTTTTACGACGCCGTTTTTAGTGAAAAACGCAAGCGATTTGTTTTCCGCGAAATCGGTCGTCGGAATGATCGCTTTAATCTTTTCGTCAGGCTGCAACTGCACCAAATTTACGACGGCTTTGCCCTTTGCGGTGCGGCTTCCCTCAGGAATTTTATAAACTTTAAGCCAATAAAGCTGTCCGCGGTCGGTCACGAACATCAACGTGTCGTGAGTGTTTGAGGTAAAGAAGCTCTCGATAAAGTCGTCGTCGTAGGTCGTAACGGCCACTTTACCCTTACCGCCGCGTTTTTGTTTCTCGTACTGTTTGCTAGGTACGCGCTTGATGTAGCCTCGGTGCGTAATGGTTACGACCATATTTTCGTTAGGTATAAGATCTTCGATATCTATGTCGTCGTAATCATCCACGATCTCGGTAATGCGCGGTACTTTAAATTTCGAGCGAATTTCAAGCAGCTCTTCTTTGATAATATTTTCTATAAGCTTCTCGCTCTTTAAAATTTCGTCCAGGCGCGCGATCTCGGCTAACAATTCTCTTAGCTCGTTGTCTAATTTTTCGCGCTCCAATCCCGTTAGCTTGCTTAATCTCATATCCAAAATCGCGTTTGATTGAAGCTCGGAAAGCCCGAATTTAGACATTAATCCGTCGCGAGCGGCATTCGTATCGGCGCTGTTTTTAATTAACTCGATAACTTCATCGATATTATCTAACGCGATTTTTAAACCTTCTAAAATATGCGCTCTGGCCCTGGCTTTTTCTAGGTCGAATATCGTTTTACGGATAATTACTGTTTTTCGGTGATTTAGGAATAATTTTAGCAGTTCGAGCAGCCCGAATACTTTGGGCTCTTTGTTGTCGATGGCTAGCATTATGACGCCGAAAGTTACTTCCATCGTGGTCGATTTAAATAAGTTATTTAGCACGATATCGCTCATCGCGTCGCGTTTTAGCTCGATTACGACGCGGATACCCTCGCGGTCGGACTCGTCGCGCACCTCGCTAATGCCTTCGATTTGCTTTTCTTTAACAAGCTCGGCGATTTGCTCGATTAGGCGGGCTTTATTTGTCTGATACGGCAACTCGTCGATTACGATTATTTCCTTTGTAGGCTTTTTCTCGATATGCGTTTTAGCGCGAATTTTTACTCGGCCGCGACCGGTGCGGTATGCTTCGATTATACCTTTTTTACCGAAAATTATGCCGCCGGTAGGGAAATCCGGCCCTTTAATATACTGCATAACCTCTTCAAGGCTTGCTTGCTTGTTATCAAGTACGAGCAAAAGCCCATCGATTAGCTCGTCAAGGCTATGCGGCGGGATATTAGTCGCCATACCGACGGCGATACCGCTCGATCCGTTTAAGAGCAAATTCGGTACGCGAGCGGGTAGGACGTCGGGCTCGGTCGTACTATCATCGTAGTTAGGCACGAAATCGACCGTATCTTTATCGATATCGCGTAGCAGCTCCTCTGCTAATATCGTCATCCTAGCTTCGGTATAACGCATTGCCGCCGCACCGTCGCCGTCTACCGAGCCGAAGTTACCCTGCCCGTCCACGCTAGGATAGCGCATAGAAAAACTTTGCGCCATACGCACGAGCGCGTCGTATACGGCCGTATCGCCGTGCGGGTGGTACTTACCGATGACGTCGCCCACGATACGCGCGGATTTTTTATACGGGCTTCGGCTACCTACGCCAAGGTCATTCATCGCGTATAAAATTCGCCTATGCACGGGTTTTAAGCCGTCTCTGGCATCCGGTAGCGCGCGACCGATGATAACGCTCATCGAATAATCTAGATAGCTCGATTTTATCGAGTGCTCGATATCGACTACTTGGATGTCTTGATTTAAATTTAGTAGATTATCTTCCATTTTTATCCTTGAAATTTACTAGGCGATTTTAGCTAAGTTTTAATAAAAAACGGCTAAATGAAAAAGACCGCCGAGTAGCGGTCTAAATTCGGATAAATCGGGGTTAGAATTTCTTGCTTTTTACGTCGGCTAAAATTTCCTTTGCCATACTATCGACCTCAGCCGTTACTTGGTTCGTCGCGCTGGCTACTTGAACGTTTTGTCTCGTTAGCTCGTCTACTTGGACTACGCCTTGATTGATTAGATTAATGGCTTCTGATTGTTCTCTTATGCTTTCGCTCATCTCGTTGATGC
>NZ_CAJPMA010000110.1 GCF_905371695.1 uncultured Campylobacter sp.
CCATCCTGTAAGTGCGGGCGGACCCTTACAGCAGTGTCCGCCCGCACTTACAGGATGGTCTTGCGCGACTTCTTGGCGTACCCATACGCCGTTTTGTACTTCGCCGATTACTCCGCATCCTACCGAGCAAACGGTGCAAACGGTCTTTACTAGTTTCGAGCCTTCAAACGGCTCTTTTTTCTCGGCCTGACTTGCTTCGCGAACGGCGTTTGAGCTTGCGCTTACGCTAGCCGCGCCCGCGACCGCCGCGAGCGACGCCATTTTTAAAAACGAACGACGACCGACGCGAGGCGTAGGCGTCTGTTTTAAATTTTCAGACATTTTACTTCCTTTCGTAAATTATTTTGCTTGTTTGTAATAAAATTCCCAAGTCGCGTTACGCTTATAAAGCGTCTCTTTGCTCTTGCTTTTACCGCTTTTAATACCCGCGTCCGCATTTGCGACGCTAGCGCCCGCGGCTACTACCGCGCCGCTAACCATCAGCTTTTTTAGGAACTCTCGCCTATTAGTTTTGTGCATTTATTTTCCTTTCCGCATTTCGCTTTGCTCGGTTTTGCTCGCGTCTTAACGCCTCCGAGCGCGAAATTCCGTTTTGAGTTTTTATGTGTTTTTCGTCGTCGTAATTCGGTTTCGCAAGCTCGTAATAAAGCCTTTCAAATTCTATAAACGCTTGTAAAATCGCGCACGCGTCTTTATAAACTAGCGCGGCGGGACAGGCGTAAAGCTCGCTTATAAATTTATCGATAAAAGGATGTATCGTTGTGCTAAACAGTTCGTCCGCGAACTCGCCGTATCTCTCGTCGCCCGCGATTTGTCTAGTTAAAAATTCCGCCATTAATAAAAAAGTAAATCCGACGCTATCTTCGTTTTCTTTAAAATTTCGCTCGTCTCGGCGAACGTCGGTTTTTTTTAGTAGCTCGCGCACCCTAGCGCACGCGTAACCGCTCTCGAATCCCTCGTCGTAATAAGAGAAAGTGTTTCGTATCGCGTGCGGCGGAGCGTGGAAAATATCGTCGTATTCTTGGATTATATTTTGTAAATTTTGAGAAGTAAATTTTGAGATTAAGCTATCTATCGCCTCCGCGCTCGCTTCGTCGAGCGGAGAATTTCGTAAAATTTCAAGCATTTTGGCTACGTTTAAAAATCTTTCATTTTCGCTAAACGTAAAAAGGTCGGCAAGCAAGCAGTAATAAAGCCGTCTAGCCGTCAAAATTCGGACTTGATCTTCCATCTTTTTTCCTTATTAATAGGCAAAAATTTAAATCTAAATTTTCACGATGAGAAATTTACAATATATTTGCTTATTTACTAGCCTTAAAAAAATATAAGTTTTAAAAATTAATATTTTCTTAAATATGCCTTAATTGCATATCTAAAAAGGCGGGAATTTTCGGGAAATCTAAAAATTTTGCGTTTCAAAATTTAATAAATTTTGATATTTGCCCGCTCTAATTTTTATACTCTTCGTCTAAATTTAGGCGTTGCGGCTTTTATAAACGCTAGGAAAACAAAGAGTGGATTTAAACTCGCACAATAGCGCGACCGCAAAATTTAATTTCTATCCCTGTACTGCTCGTATCCGAATTTCCTTACCGTCTTAATCTCTCCGTCCTCTTTTAACACCAAAAGATCGGGTAGTTTTACTCCGTTAAAGGTCGTATTTTTTACGATCGTATAGTGGATCTGATCTTCAAATATCACGCGATCTCCGATATTTAGCGGCTTTGCGAACCTATACTCCGGTCGCCCCGCCGCAAGCCCCGCGATGTCGCCGGCTAGGCAGGTATTAGCACCCAGTCGGTATTCGTACGCTCCGTCTTCGCTCTCGCCTCGAACGGCGGGACGATAGGGCATCAGCACGGTATCCGGCATATGCGCTTCGGACGAAACGTCTAAAATAGCGATTGGCTTGCCGTTTTGCACGATATCAAGCACGCTAGCAATTAAAAATCCGCTCTGCCAGCCCACGGCCTCGCCAGGTTCTAAATAAACGCCCACGCCGTATTTTTCGCGGAATTTTTTAATCAAATTTATAAGCAGCTCTACGTCGTAGCCTTCGCGCGTAATATGATGGCCGCCGCCGAAATTTATCCATTTCATACGCTGAATAAATTCGCCGAAATTTCGCTCGAACGCCTCCAAAACGCGCCCTAAATTTTCCGCGCTCTCTTCGCAAAGCGCGTGAAAATTTAGTCCCGAAATTCCATCTAATAATTCGGGGCGAAAATTCGCGCGCGTAACGCCAAGCCTGCTAAATTCGCCGCACGGGTTATACGCGTCCACGGGCGACACCGAGAATTCGGGATTTACGCGTAAGCTGCACTCCGCGCCCGCGGCCAGCGCTTCGCCCTTAAATTTCGCCCACTGCGCGAAGCTATTAAAAACGACGTGGTTTGAAACCTTTAAAATTTCCACAAACTCGTCCTCTTTAAACGCGGGCGAATACGTATGTATCTCGCCGCCTACGAGCTCGCTAGCAAATTTCGCCTCGTAAAGCCCGCTGCAAGTCGCGCCGTCTAAATACCGCGAAACAAGCTCCATCGCGCCGCTAAACGCAAAGCCTTTAAGCGCCACTAAAATTTTAGCTCCGCTTTCGTCTTTTACGCGTTTTAAAAGCTCCAAATTTGCGCGCAGTTTCGCCTCTTCAAGCACGTAGGCGGGGGTCTTTATACGCTTTAAATTTTCGTCCATTTTCATCCTTTAAATTCGGCGCAAGTATAGCCAAATTTAGAAATTTTTCGCTATTATGGCGCAAAATTTTAAAGGAAAAATATGATCGAAATCGAATTTTTAGGTCCGATTAAAATGGATAAAATTTCGCTTCAAGCCGCGAGTCTCGGCGAAGTGAAAGAAAAACTGGCAAATCTTAAAAACTCCGAGCTTAACGAGTGGCTTAAAATTTGCGCCGTGGCGGTTAACGACGAGGTCGCGACCGACGTTAAAACGCCGCTAAAAGACGGGGATAAAATTTCGATTCTACCGCCGATTTGCGGAGGTTGAGCGTGGAAATTTACGAGGGAAGCCTAAACGTAGAGGAGATCACGAACCGCTGGTACGCGGAATTTAAGAATAAAAATTGTGGCGCGCTAATTAGCTTCGTCGGTATCGTGCGCGAGGAAGGCGGCATCAGCGCGCTAAGCTTCGATATTTACGAGCCGATTTTGCGTAAATGGTTTGATAGCTGGACGCAAAAGGCTGCGCAGCGCGGAGCGTTCGTGCTTTTCGCGCACTCGCGCGGCGACGTAGCGGTGCACGAAAGCTCTTATATCGCGGGCGTCGTAAGTCCGCAGCGCAAGGTAGCGCTGGCGCTAATAAACGAATTCGTCGAGGATTTTAAAGCCGCGGCGCCGATTTGGAAATACGACGTCATAAAAGGCGAGCGCGTCTACGCCAAAGAACGCAGCCAAGCGATCAAAGGCGCGGGGCTGCTCGCGTAAAAGGCCGATCGGCGCGGCCGCTTAATTCGCAAAGCGCCGAACTAGCATTTTACGCCGCGCGCTTAGCGGCTAGCCCCGCGTAAATCGCAAACGCGAAACCCAGCGCCAGCGCCCACGGAGCGTATTGCGTTATACCTTTTGCCGAGCTTGCCAACATGAAATTATGAGCAAAGCCCGCTCCCGCGCCCATACCCAAAACAAATACCGCCGAACTTAAATTTCCCGCGCCCGCGTGTACCAAATGCTTGCCCGGGCAGCCTTCGCTAAGACTAAAACAAAGCCCCGCAAGCGCCATACCGATAAAGTTGTAAATATAGTCGGTATGCGCGATAGGCTGGTCTTCAAAGCCTAGCTTATACTGCCCTAGCGCGGCATTAACGACGCTAGCGAACGCCACGACGCTTACCGCGCCCCAAAGCATCGAAAAATCGCCGCGAAAAGCCCTACCAAACGCCCCTACGCTGCAAAATTTGCTCTTATGCATAAAAACGCCTACGATAGCCGCAAGCGCGAACGACGCGAATACGGGCGCATGCTGACTGCCGGGGCCCTTTACGCTAGCAAACAAAGCCCCGTTTTCGCCGATTTTTAGCCCAAAAACCGATGCGGCGAGCAAGAGCGCGCCGATAATTAGCGGCAGCGCGCCCAAGGCGGCGTTTACGCGAATTTCCGGACTCGTTTCGTATCCGCGCTTTTTAAATAAAAATCCGCAAAATACGCCCGCTACGAGCCCCGCCAGTCCCGAAATCGCCGTCATATCGCCGCCACCCAGACGTAAAAACGCCCTCCACGGGCAGCCTAAAAATACGAGGCAGCCGATCATAGCAAATGCGCCTAGAAAAAATTTCAAAAACGGCGACGAGCCCGTAGTCGCGCCAAATTCCTTCGTCCAAAACAAGCTCGCGATAAATCCGCCCGCGATTAGCCCGATAATCTCGGGTCGCACGTATTGCACTACGCCCGCGCGGTGAAAGCCGAGCGCGCCCGCCGTATCTCGTAAAAAGCACGCCGCGCAAATACCCATGTTGCCGGGGTTTCCTAAATATACGAGCAAAGCTCCCAAAGCGCCGAGCGTTCCGCCCGCAACGATAAACCAAAATGAATTTTTCATAAAAAGCCTTGAAAAAATAGTAAAATCAACCTGATTCCTCGGCGTAATTTTAACTAAGAGGCGATAAAAAATAGATAAAATTTTGGGCGCTAAATTTAAGCGCAAAAAGATAAAATAGCCGAAATTTTATTTTAAATTTTT
>NZ_CAJPMA010000111.1 GCF_905371695.1 uncultured Campylobacter sp.
GAAAACTCCCCTACTTTGGGTTTGAGGGCAAATTTTGGGTTTGGTTTATGCAAAATAACGAAAAATACAGAGTGTTTTTCGTTCTAAAAGACGATAAGCTCACTACCATAGTTACTATGGTACTTGAAAACAATAAATTCCAAATCATAAAATATTTATCAAAGGACGTAAATGCCAAAAGTACAGGTATACACTTAGAAAGTATGTCCAGATTAGAGTGGGGGTATAAATTTGTATAAATCTAAAAAAATAGCCAAACAAACCGCTACCGTAGCCGAATTTACGAAATACATAAATAAGATTTTGCCCAAGAATACGGCGCGAGATTTTAGAGTTTCGAGTGACGCCCGTACAAAGCGTACGCAAAAGACGCAAACAAGGCAAAGCGCGCGAACGAGGCTAGCGTTTTTAGCCGTGGCGGTCCTGATTTTAGCGGTAGAAATTTACATCGCGATCTGCGTAAAGGGCGGCTTCGCGCGCCACTACGCGGGCGATGTTTTGGCTGTTATCTTGCTTTACGCTTTGGCTCGGGCTGCATTTAGCGCGCCGCCTTTAAATTTACCGCTTAAAATTTTCGCGTTTGCGGCGGCTTTGGAGCTCGCGCAGTATTTTGGCGCAGTGCAAATTTTAGGCATAGAAAATAAAATTTTAAAAATAATGATCGGCGGAACGTTTGATTTCGCCGACCTGCTCTGCTACGCGGTTGGCTGCGTCCTGGCGGGCACCGCCGAAAAATTTGAAAGTAAAATTTAGCAAAGGAGAAGCGATGGATAAAGAAAAAGCCGTGCAAAAGATGACCGAGGTCATGGCGAAATTCGTCGGCTACACGGGCAAGGTGCTGCCCGACGACGTGACGGCGAAGCTGCTGGAGCTCGCCGAGCGCGAGACGCAGCCGCTGGCAAAGGAGATCTACAAAACGATGTTTAAAAACCAGCGCCTAGCTAAGCAGCTAGACCGTCCGTCCTGTCAGGATACGGGCGTGATCCAGTTTTTCGTGCGCTGCGGAGCGAACTTCCCGCTCATCGGCGAGCTCGAGGAGCTGCTGAGAGAGGCCGTACTGAGAGCGACGCGCGAGGCTCCGCTGCGCCACAACAGCGTCGAGACCTTCGACGAGTATAACACCGGCAAAAACGTCGGCAAGGGCACGCCTAGCGTCTTTTGGGAGATCGTGCCGCAAAGCAGCGAGTGCGAGATACACACCTATATGGCGGGCGGCGGCTGTAGCCTGCCAGGCAAGGCGACCGTACTGATGCCGGGCATGGGCTACGAGGGGGTCGTGAAATTCGTCATGAATATAATGACCAGCTACGGCATAAACGCCTGTCCGCCGCTGCTAGTGGGGGTAGGCATCGGCACCTCGATCGACGTGGCATCCTTGCTATCTAAAAAAGCGCTGATGAGGCCGCTTGGCTCGCGTAATCCAAACGAACGCGCCGCGCTAACCGAAAAGCTGCTCGAAGAGGGCATAAATAAAATCGGCCTGGGTCCGCAGGGCATGAGCGGCGCGAGCTCCGTGATGGGCGTGCATATCGAAAACTGCGCCCGCCACCCAAGCGTCATCGCCGTGGCAGTAAACGTGGGCTGCTGGTCGCACCGCAAAGGCCATATAGTCTGGGACGAGCAGCTAAATTTTGCCGTAAAATCGCACAAGGAGTTCGCGCTATGAGTAAGAAAATTTTAACCACGCCGATCGCGCCCGAGGATCTAGCGGATATCAAAATCGGCGACGTGATCTACCTCACTGGGCACATCGTCACCTGCCGCGACGTGCCGCACAGACGCGTCGTGCAGGAGGGCCGCGAGCTGCCGGTGGACATCAGAGGTGGCGCGATCTTGCACGCTGGACCGATCATCAGAAAAATAGGCGAAAAAAGCTTTGAGATGGTCTCGGTGGGGCCTACTACTAGCATGCGGATGGAGAAATTTGAGCGCGAATTTATCGCTAAAACGGGCGTGCGCCTCATTGTCGGCAAAGGCGGCATGGGCGAAGGCACGATGAGCGGCTGCAAGGAATTTGGCGCGATACACTGCGTATTTCCCGCGGGCTGCGCGGTGGTGGCGGCTACGCAGGTCGAGGAGATCGAGAGTGCCGACTGGACGGAGCTTGGGATGCCAGAGACCTTGTGGAAGTGTCGCGTGAAGGAGTTTGGCCCGCTCATAGTCTCGATTGACGCGCACGGAAATAACCTTTTTGAGCAGAACAAGGTCAAATTTAATGAGAAAAAGGACGCAGCGCTGGCTGAAATTTTACCGCAGGTCGGATTTATAAAGTAGTTAAATTTTAGTAGCTTGGGTTTTAAATCTGCGCCTTAAATTTTTGCACCCGGTCGATAAATTTTAAAATTTAGCGCTATAACGAGGGGCAAATTTTAAGGGGCTTTGGGCGGATATCGCGGACACAATCGATTAATAAAACAGTCGGTAGGGCTAATCGCGTGGATAAATTTTAAAAACTTAGACCCGCAAAGCCGCCGTTTTAAAGCGCGGACTAAAAGCGCGCGCTAATCTCGCCGAAGCTCTTTCGTAAATTTAGCCTACGCGCTATTTCTGCTCGAATTTCACGCTTGCGTAGAGGTAGCTTGCAAGCCCTAGCGCGCCCAGTATCGCGCCCGCCTCGCCTATGTGCCAAGGCCCGAATCTCGTTGCGACTTGATGTCCTAAAAGCGCTCCGCCGCCGATACCTACGTTGTAGATCGCCGAGTAGATCGATATCGCGACGTCGGTAGCATCCGGAGCCAGCGCCAAAACCCTAATCTGCAAACAAAGCCCAAAGCCGAAAATCCCCACTCCCCAGACGAAAGCCGCGAGCAGCAGCGCCGCGTCATTTGCAACAAAAGCTTTTAGCGTCAGCACCGAGGCTAGGATAAAGAGGATCGAGCAGATCAAAAATGCGTTCGGAAATGAGCGGTAAAGCTTTGAAAAAAGCATGCTAGCAAGAATGCCCGAAGCACCGAATGCAAGCAGGACGTAGGTTACGAAGTGATCGCCTGCGGGGTTAAATTTCGCCACGAAGGGCTCGACATAGCTGTAGGTCGTAAAATGCGCGCCTACGATCAAAAACGTCAGCAGATACAAAGCAAGCAACATCGGACGCCTTGCTAGCATCGGCAAGCTCGCAAGAGAGCCCGCGCGGTGGCTTGGCAAAAACGGTAAAATTTTCCAAAGAAACAGCGCCTCCGCCGCCGCAAGCGCGCCGATCGCAAAAAACGTAATCCTCCAACCCAAAAGCTCGCCGACCACGCGCCCCAAAGGAAGCCCTAAAACCATAGCAAGCGAGGTGCCAAGAGCCAGCATGCCGATAGCCTGCGAGCCTTTATTTATCGGCGCTAGGCGCACGACGAGCGATGAGGTGATCGACCAAAAGATCGCGTGCGAAATCGCGATACCAAGGCGCGCGATTACCAAAACGGTAAAATTCCACGCAATTGCGGCAAGGACGTGGCTTAGCGTAAATAGCACGAAAAGTCGCAAAAGCAATCTCTTGCGCTCGAGCTTTGAGGTTAGCAGCATTAGCGGCAGCGAAAGGATGCTCACCGCCCACGCGTAGACGGCTATTATGAGGCCTACGCTAGTAGCGTCCATGCTAAAATCCGCCGCGATGTCGCTTAGCAGAGCCACGGGGATAAATTCCGTCGTGTTAAAAATAAAGGCGGCAAACGCTAGCAAGGTAACTCTTACGTAGGCGATTTTATGGACGTTCATCGGTTTTCTTTCTTGAACTTTTTAATTTTGCTTCAAAGTTTAACCGATTTTGCGATTTTAGCGCCCGAATCGTTTCAAATTTATGCGCCGCACTTATGCCGCGTTTGGGTTAAATTTCAAGCGGAAATTATAGCTAAATTTAACCCCGCCTAGTCTATAAAACTCAACCAAATGCGCTTTTTACGCCTCGAAATAAAATAGCTTTACCGAGCGCTCAAAGTCTTAAATTTACTTCAACTCCCCCCAATCCTTCGCAACGTTTAGGCTCGTTTTTAGCGGTACGTTTAGTTTGTAAATTTCTTGCATTATCTTTTGCGCCGCCGCGCCGAACTCCTCAGCGTAGCCGTCCTGCACCTCAAAAATCAGCTCGTCGTGTATCTGCAAAAGCATTTTCGCGCGTGAGCTTAAAAGCGGACGGATTTTTACCATCGCCATCTTGATGATATCCGCAGCCGAGCCTTGAAATATCGTATTTACCGCCTCACGCTCGTACATCGCCGTTTGTATCGGCGTCGCGGTAGTAAAGTCAAACAACCGCTTCCTGCCAAGTAGCGTGCGCACGAAGCCCTCGTTTTTGGCCGCGGTTTTTATCCCTTCTAAAAAGCCCTTTATCGTAGGGAAAGCTTTAAAATAGCGCTCGATATACTCCTTTGCCTCGGCGCGCGTGATACTTACCTGATTTGCCAGCTTGCTCGAGCCCATGCCGTAGATGAGGCCGAAATTTATACTCTTCGCCACCGCGCGGTTTTGCCCCTCGTTATAGCGCTAAATTTTAAAAT
>NZ_CAJPMA010000112.1 GCF_905371695.1 uncultured Campylobacter sp.
GGCAAGCATAAATTCGTAGGCCGCTCGCACGGCGTGCTAATGGATATAAACGAGGCGATTTTAAGCGAAAAGCCTTATCCCGTAAAAGGCTGGTTTAATATCCGCTTTAACCACCTAATTAACGTAGCGGGCACCGATAAAACCGTCGAGGCGCTTAAAAAGCTCGATTTTATAGTAGTTAGCGACATTTATCTAAACGATATGGCGACGTATGCGGACGTCATACTGCCTGAGAGCACCTATTTAGAGCGCGACGAGGGCATCGAAGACAAGTCCGGCTTAAAGCCCGCATACATGATCCGCAATAAAATCGTAGATCCTATCGGCGATACCAAAGACGGCGCGAGTATATTTCGCGAGCTCGCGCGCAGGATGAAGATAGACGAGCTTTATACGTGGAACGATATGCGCGAGTGGCGTATGCAGCAGGCCAAAGGCAACGTAGAATTTTTAGCCAAACTCGAAAAAGACGGCTACGTAACCTACGACGTACCGGGCCTGCTATACCGCGACAAGGGCACGGTGGAAAAATTCGTCAAGCGCTTCCCGCAAACGGCGCAACACGTCGGCGAGAACGGGCTGATGGACGCGCTGGTTAAACTAAAAACAAAAAGCGGCAAAATAGAGCTATTTAGCGAGGACGTCGAGGCGCAGTTTCCGACCTACGGCTGCTTGGGTAATATAGCGCAAAACGAAAAAGATATGGACGTATTTGACGGCTACGAGCTATGCCTAGGCAGCGGCAAAACGCCTATTCATACCAACGGCCACACGCAAAACGTGCCGTTTTTAAACGCCTTGATGTCCGTCGCGCCTATTTGGATACATCCTAACACCGCCGCTAAAAAGGGTTTAAAAGAGGGCGACAAGGTCGAGCTAAGCAACCGCTTCGGTAAAGAAACGGGTACGGTGATGCTAACGCAGGGTATTAGAGAGGACATGCTATTCGTATATCACGGTTTCGGACACGTAACTCCGGGGATGACGCGCACCGATAAAATAGGCACCAACGATAGCAAAATTTTAAATCCCGCCGAAGGTCCGGTAGCGGCTACGATGGTGCGAAACGTGGGCGTAGAGATAAGAAAAATTTAAAGGGGCGACGATGAAAAAATATATGATGATACACGACGAAAATCTATGCATCGGCTGTCAAGCCTGCTCGGTAGCTTGCCGTAGCGAAAATAACGTGCCGGACGGGCTTTACCGCCTACAAGTGCGAGCCGTAATGAAAGGGACGTTTCCAAAACTTAAAACCGACTTTACCAGACAAAGCTGCGTAATGTGCGACGATGCGCCTTGCGTAGAGGTTTGTCCGACGGGAGCGAGCTTTAAAACCGCCGAAGGCGTCACGCTGCTAAATAGCAAAATTTGCGTCAGCTGCAAATACTGCATCCTAGCCTGTCCCTACGACGCGCGCTTCGTGTTACCGGACGGCGAGATCGGCAAATGCACGTTTTGCTACGATACGCGTCTAGCTAGCGGCGAGCAGCCCGCTTGCGTGAGCGTATGCCCGACGGATGCGCTAGTTTTCGGAGACGTAAACGACGAAAATTCCGAAATTTCAAAATATCTAAAAACGGCGCGACTGCTATACCCGAAAGCCGAGCTAAACACCAAGCCTAATCTCGCGTTCGTCGCAAACCGCAAAGGAGTAAATCATGAATAATATGTGGGGGAGCGTGGCTCAATACAATGAAATTTACTGGCCGTGGCCGATCGCGCTATATCTATTTTTAGCCGGTCTTAGCGCAGGAGCGATGATGGTCGCGATATTTTTACGCGCCCGCGCGCCGCTTAGCGAAATTTCTGCGGGGCTTAAAACCGACGCCTGTTTTAAAGCGGCTGCTATTTTAGCGCCCGTTACGATTTGCGCGGGGCTAGCGCTTTTGGTGCTTGATCTTGGCAAACCGCTTAGCTTTTACTGGATACTTTTAAAATATAATTTTACGTCCGTAATGAGTATCGGCGTGGCGCTGCTTTTAGTATATACGCCCCTTGCGTTTATTTATCTGCTAGTCGCGTTTGCGCCGCAAATTTTAAAAGGCGAGGGCGCGTTTAAAATTTTAGCGCCTTTGGGCGGAGTAGCGAAATTTTTGCTAGGCTCGGCGGCGGTAAAGGTTATCGAAATTTTACTTTTCGTATTAGCCGTGGGCGTGGGCGTTTATACGGGATTTTTACTTAGCGCGATACAAAAAATAGCGCTTTGGAATAATCTTGCGCTACCGTTTTTGTTTTTGGTATCCGGATTTAGCTCGGGCGTCGCTTCTAGCGTACTTTGCGGAATGTTTTTCTTTAAAAAAGACGTCGATCCCGCCGTCGTGGCAAAGCTTTTAAGATTTGATCTAATCGCGATTTGCGCCGAAATTTTGCTTCTTATCGCGCTATTTACTCTAACGGGCGGTTCGCAAACGGGCGCGCGCGTAGTTAGCGAGGCGCTAGGCGGCGGAGCGCTAGCGGCGATGTTTTGGCTAGGCGTCGTAGGGCTGGGTCTGGCGCTGCCGATCATTATCGATTTAACCGCGCTAAGAAATCACGCCTTTAAACCCGCCGCGATAATTTTTAACGCTTTTATTGTAATCGTCGGGGTTGTTTTGTTAAGATATTACATAGTTTATGCAGGACAGCTAATCGGAGCGTGAGAAGGCTTATCTTTTTCGGCTATACGTCGCTAAATTTAAATTTAAGCTCGGCGGACTTTGCGTCTAGCCGATGCTTAAATTAAATTTCGCCTAGTTTAGCACGAAAGGCGTCGCGCCTTTGCCCGCGCTTAGCGGGTGTTAAAATTTACGATTAGTTTCGCAAGCCTGCCGGCATAAATCCCACTAAAATTTTAAGGAAAATTTTGAAAATTTTATTACTAGAAGACGACCTTGATTACCGCGAAAGCGTGTGCGAATATCTCCAAACGCTAGGATACGACGTCGATACCGCAAGCGAGGGAGCGCAGGCGTGCGACAAGATAGCAAGCGGGTTTTACCACCTTTTTATCCTCGATATCAAAGTACCCAACCTAAACGGCTACGAGGTGCTAAAATACGTCAAAAGCCTAAATATAGAAGCACCCGTAATGCTAATGACCTCGCTAACGGACGTGGGCGATATGGCGATCGGCTACGAGCTGGGCTGTAACGAGTATCTTAAAAAGCCCTTCGAGCTAGCCGAGCTAAAATTTCGCGTAAACGAGCTAATGCGGAAATACTACGGCGTAGGCGATAACGCGGTGGTGAAATTGGAGGGCGGATTTAGCTTTAACGCTATGAAGCGCGAGCTAACGAATAAAGGCGCGCACGTCGAGCTAAGCGCCAAAGAGGTCGATCTAGTCGAGTGTCTGATCGCTCACGCAGGCTCTTACGTGAGCGTAGAAGATCTAAAAGAGCAGGTCTGGGGCGAAAAGGAGATTGACGACGCGGACATTAGAATGCATGTGCTTAAAATTCGCCAAAAAACGACGCCCGAATTTATCGCTTCAAAGCGTAGAGTCGGATATAAAATAAATGCGAAAAAGCCTTAAAATTCCCGTTAGCGTTACGATTTTAATCGCGGCGCTTTTTGCTTTTCAAAGTTTTATAATATTAAATTTAAGTCAAAAAGAGGATACGTCCGAGGATTTACTCGGATTAATTAGGCAAGAGACGCAGATACGAGCGCTGTTTTTAGCTGGACAAGACCTGCCTAGCTCGGTAATTTATAAATTTGCCGTTTACGACGCGAATTTTAAGCCGGTTTTTTCGACGCTTACCAAAGAGCCCTCGGATTTTAAATTCTCGGTTTTATCTCAGGACGGGTATTTGTATTACAAGAGTTTTTTTCTTAAAAATTCGGTCCCGTTTTTTATCGTGACGGCAAAGGCGCAGGATTACTCCAAGGCGATATTTTTAACCTCTCTTACGCTAACGATGCTGCTTGCGGCGCTATTTTTTACGCTTTATCTATTTTACGTTTCAAGCGTTAAGCCCTATAAACAAATGCAAAAATATATGAATAATTTTTTTAACGACGCGATGCACGAGCTAAAAACGCCGCTGGGAGTGGCGGGTATAAACCTAGAAATGTCGGGCGCTAACGACAAATACGCCGTCCGCATCAAAAATGCGCTAAAACAAATGCAGTTAACCTATGAGGACGTGGAGTATTTTATTAAAAAAGGCTATATAAATTTTCCAAAAGAGCCGCTTGCGCTGGGCGCTTATATCTTAGAGCGCACGCAGTTTTTAAGCTCTTTGGCGCAGGCGAAAAACATAGAGCTAATTACTAACGTAGATACGGACTGCCGGACGCTAATTAGCAAATTAGCCGCGCAGCGCATTATCGATAACACGCTCACTAACGCCGTAAAATACAGCCCCAAAGATACGAAAATTTTGATAAATTTCGCGCGCGATGGCGAAGAGGCGGTATTTAGCGTGCAAGACTTCGGCATCGGCATAAAAGACGTTAAACGCGTTTGGCTGAGGTACGAGCGCGAGGATACGGC
>NZ_CAJPMA010000113.1 GCF_905371695.1 uncultured Campylobacter sp.
GCCTTAAAGCGCTCTAAAAGCCCCAAAAGCTCGACGCTGCTATTTGCGATATTTTCTTTTAGAGACGCCTGTAATTCTGCGAATGCGCCTTTTAGCCTAACTAGCGCGGGATTAGAAGTGCTTGCGTTTAAGCCCGCCGCAAAATTTCCGACGCGGATCTGACCGACGAAGTCGTTTGCCGCCGCGATGAAGCTGTTTTGCTCTGCCAAATTTTGTTCGATTTGCTTTATATTTTCGTTAATAAGCGCGCTCATCTGTCCGATTTCATCGCTTCCCTCGACGTTTATCATCGCCGCTTTTTGAGTTTTGTTGTTTAAGAAATCGAAAAATTCGGCTAGCCCGCTTTTGGTTTTTTGGATTCCGGAGATTAAATTTCGTCCGATTAAAACCGAAACTACGAGCATTAGCAATGCGCACGCGCCGATAATTACAACGCTTAAAATTAGCTCGTTATTAGCACTTTGTTTAATGCTAGTAGCCTGCGCCTTCATCTCGTCTAGTAAATTTAGTTCGAATTTTCTCATTAGATCGATCACGCTCGTGGCCTTGCTAAACCACTCGGGCGCATCGTAATTTACGTTACTATTTTCTACCACGTCTTTTACGATATCTCTTACTCTCGTAAATTCGGGATTACTTCTTACGACCTTATCAAACTCCGCGCCGTATTTAGGATCGTTGTATTCGTCGAAATCCTTCGCGAATTTATCAATCACGCTATTTAGCGCGACGACGCGGTTATATTCCTCTTTTGAGATACTTTTTTTCGTAAAAACGCCGTTTAGCGTAGCGCGCAAAGTGCCGTAAAATTCTTTAATCTCGCCCGCAGTCATTACGCGTTTTAGATATTCCATTAGACTCGGCTCGATTTTTGCGCCGTTTTTATTTAGCGCCACGGTTCTGGTTCTGATTAAATTTGTAATTTGTACGATTAAATCAGAACCTTCTCTTCTATCTACGCCCGCGCGAATTTGAGATAGTTTTGAGACTATCTCGTCCTTACCTTCTAGCTTTTGCACCATTTCATCGACTACTTTACGCTGCGCTAAAAGCTTTGCGTTGTCGCCGCCCGAAATCACACCCGAGCTAAATCCGCGCTCTTTTTGCATCTCGTGGATGAAATTCGTCTCGTTTATAGTTAGTTGCGCGACCTCTTCGCCGATCGTAGCTTCGCTGCGAGTCTGCAATATCTCGCTTATTACGTAAGCGCTGACTACTGCAAGCCCCGCAAACGCGACTATCACCATTGCGATCATTTTAAATCTGATCTTTACGTTATTCATTTTTACGCCTCCGTTTTGACGATTTTAGATTTTTCTTGAACCGATTTTATGAAATATTTTGCGTTCTCTACGGGCACGTCGGGCAAAATTCCGTGTCCGAGGTTGAAAATATGCGGTGCGCCGTTCATCGCGCTTAAAATTTCATCTACGCCTGCGTCGATCGCCTCTTTGCTATAAAGGCGCGTAGGCTCCATATTGCCCTGCAAGACGTAACGAGGGCTTAAAATTTCGCGCGCTTTGCTTATCGGCGTACTCCAATCTACGCCCAAGACGTCGAAATTTCCAGAAATTTTATCTAACGACGCGCTTACGCCTTTTGGAAAGACGATAATCGGGATTTGCGGGAACTCCGCCTTTACGGCATCTACGATGCGTAAAATATACGCCCAACCGAACTGCAAATAAGCGCTCTCTTCCAGCGCGCCAGCCCAACTATCGAAAATTTGCACGGCATTTACGCCCGCTCTTATCTGCGCTTTGACGTAGCTTATAAGCGCGTCCGTAACCTTGTCCAAAATTTCTCGTAAAAGCTGCGGCTGCGTATAGAGCATTTTCTTACAAATCGCGTAAGTTTTGCTGCCGCGCCCTTCTATCATATAAGTAGCCAAAGTCCAAGGCGCTCCGCAAAAGCCGATAAGCGCCTTATCGAGCGCTAGTCTCTCGCGGGTAAGGCTTATCGCGTCGTAAACGTAGCTTAAATTTCGCGCCGCGCGCTGCGGATCGAGCGCATCTAAATCCTCGCGCGTAGTTATCGGCGCGTCAAATACGGGCCCCTCGCCCTTTTCAAAGCGCAGATCCATACCCATTTCAAGCGGCACTACTAGAATATCGCTAAAAAGTATCGCCGCGTCCACGCCTAAAATTTCGACCGGCTGGATCGTAACCTCGCTGGCTTTTTTATAATCCTTGCAAAGCGATAAAAAATCTCCCGCCTGCGCGCGGACGCGCATGTATTCGGGCAAATACCGCCCTGCTTGACGCATCATCCACACGGGCGTGTACGGCGTAGGCTTTTTTAAACAAGCATCGATAAAAATCATATTTTTCCTTTAATAAAGCGGCGTTAGTGCGCCTCGCCTTTGTGCAAGAAATAAAGCCCCAGGCACAGCGCTAAGATCGAGGCGGCAAGATAGATCATTTCAAGCGGCGTAGAGAAATTCGCATGCAGCACGCGCTGGAAAAAATTTACGATTAGCACCATTATGATGACTTTGCCCAGCTTATCTTTTAGTTGATCTAGCGAATGCACCTCTAAAACCTTGCTTTGTTTCGAGTTTTTTAACTCCTCGATCTCCGATACGAACAACTCGTAAATACCGAACGCGAAAATATAAAGCACGAGCGCCATTAGATATAAATCTATCGCGCCTACGACCTCGCCCACTACGTCGGAGTGAAAATTTTCAGGATGTACGCCTTTAAAAAAATAGGCGTAAACGTCGCCCAAAACATTCCAAACGTCGTAGCTTGCGATAACAAAAAGCACGATAGCTCCTAGCAAGCAAAATATAACGGGAAGTAGCGTAAATTTATTCGTGGAAAGTAAAATTTTCTCGAAAATTTTTTGCATTAAGCGCCTTTGATTTATTTTAGGGATATATTTTACAGAAATTTAGATAAGAATTGATTTAACGGGCGGGAATTTCAAACGAAATTTTAATTGTGGAGGCGGATCCGCGGGGTAAAATTTCCGCAAATCCGGCTTGCGATTTTAATCTTGCGTCTCTATCCATTTTTGCGCGATTCTTACGGCGTTTGTCGCCGCTCCCACGCGGATCTGATCGGCGCTGCACCACAGGTGAAGCACGTTTTTGCGGTAGTTATCCGTGCGGATGCGTCCGACGTAGGTTTCATTAGTATCCGTAGCAATAGAGGGCATCGGGTACTCTTTTTTAGACGGCTCGTCCACGACTACGATACTTGGCGCGTTGCGTAAAATTTCGCGGGCGGCGGCGGCATCCACGTCGCGACCAAAGGTTATAGTAATCGCTTCGGAGTGGCTGCGCAGCACGGGCACGCGCACGCAGGTCGCACTCACCTCGATATCAGCGTGGAGGATTTTTCGAGTTTCGTTTACCATTTTCATCTCTTCCTTCGTATAATCGTTATCTAAAAATACGTCGATGTGCGGGATAACGTTAAACGCCAATCGGTGCGCGAATACCTTCGGTTCGCACTCGTCGAGCTTAAACTCAAAGAATTTTTGTAGCTGCACGACTAGCTCTTCCATACCCTCTTTGCCCGCGCCTGAAGCCGCCTGGTAGGTTGCTGCGTCCACGCGCTTAATGCCGAAAGCATCGTTTAGCGGTTTTAGAATTTGAACCATTTGGATCGTGGAGCAGTTAGGGTTTGCGATGATTCCGCGGTTTTTCCACTGCGCGATGTCCTGCGGATTGCACTCGGGTACTACCAGCGGCACGTCCGCGTCCATTCTAAAATGACTCGTGTTGTCGATAACTACCGCTCCGCTAGCCGCCGCGATAGGCGCGAATTTTTCGGATACCGACCCGCCCGCGCTAAAAAACGCGATATCGACCTCGTGCTCGTCGAATACCGTCTCGGTAAGCTCTTTTACCTTATATTTTTTACCGCTAAATTCTATCTCGCTGCCCGCGCTTTTCGCGCTTGCTAGCGGCAGTACCTCGCCTACGGGGAAATTTACCTCGCCCAAAACGTTAAAAATTTCCTCCCCGACCGCGCCCGTCGCGCCTACGACAGCGATATTAAACTTTCTCATTTTCCGTCCTTAAATGAAATTTTAGCGCCGATTATACATTAAAATTTTTAAAATTTAGCCCTGCGCGCCTGCAAAAATAGATCCCCCGGCGTTATAACCTCACCGTCGCTTAAAATAGCCGCGCGCTGCACCAAGGAGATTAGCTCGCGCACGTTACCAGGAAAGTCGTATCCCAACATCTCGCTTTTAGCCTCGTCGCTAAATGATTTTTTACTAAATCCGTATTGCGCGCAGACGTTTTGCAGCGTAGTTTCCGCAATCGGCAAAATCTCGTCGCGGCGCTCGCGGAGCGGCGGAATAGTAAGCGGGATCGTGCTTAGTCTATAATAAAGATCCTCGCGGAATTTACCTTCGCTAATTAGCGCG
>NZ_CAJPMA010000114.1 GCF_905371695.1 uncultured Campylobacter sp.
AGAAAAAAATCTTTTGCTCTACGCTTTGACGCCGCCCAAGGCCGAATTTGAAGAGGCCAAGCTGCGTGAGATAGCAGATCGCTGGACGGCGCGCATAGAGAGCGTAAACGCCGACGGACTCGTGCTTTACGAGGTGCAAGACGAAAGCGACAGAAGCGACGCGCAAAGGACTTTCGAGTTTAGCGGGACGCTAAGTCCGCAAAGCTACTACGCAAACTACCTAAAAGTCGCGACACCCGGGGTATTTTACCGAGTCGCGGGCGGATACGACGAGAGCGAGTTTCGCGCGGCTTTGGCGGCTCAGAGTGCTGATTTATGCGTGCTTGTCGGAGCTACGTCTAGCGCGCAAAAAACAAGGCTGGATTTGACTCGCGCCTACGAGATCGCGGGCGAATTTAAAAATTTAGCCTCAGGCGGCGTATGCATCGCCGAGCGCCACGGCAAAAAGGGCGACGAGCCGCAGCGGATGCAAGAAAAAATCCGCCTCGGGGCTAAATTTTTCGTCTCGCAGGCGATTTTTGACGCGGATTTAGCGCGCAAATTTTTAGAAGACTGCGCGGCGGCCGAGATTAGCGAGCCGATATTTCTCACGTTTTCGACCGCAGGCAACCCAAAAACGCTGGAATTTATAAAGTGGCTGGGCGTGAGCGTGCCCCAAAGCGTCGAAAGCAGGCTAAATGCGAGCGTGGATTATCTGGCGCAAAGCTGCGAAATCATCAAAGAGATTTGGAGCGAGCTTAAAAGCTTCGGTGATAAAAACGGGCTAAATTTAAGCGCGAACGTCGAAAGCGTGATGGCAAAACGCGCCGAGATCGAAGCGAGCCTAGAACTAGCCCGCGAGTTTAGGCTGCTTTAAGGCAAGCGGTAAATTCGGGCGACAAGCGTGCGAAATTTAGGCGTAAAATCGCTCCGCAAAGTAAATTTTACCTTCGCGCTGCTTTGGTTAAATTTAGATGGTTTTGCTCAGAGCTTAAATCTACAAGCGCTAAATTTAAAGAAGCGAAATTTAAGTGCAAAATCGCGGATAAAGCCCGAAAATACGCGAACGGCGCAGGCTGTAAATTTGTTTTTACGCTAGCTTTAAATTTAGCCGCTCTTGCTAAAAGCTAAAATTTTACGAAACGCTAAATTTAAAACCGCTAAATTTAAGCAGCGTTTAGATAAATTTAAAATGTTTTGTTCGCTTGTGGTTCGTTTAAATTTGCGCGTAAATGCGGCGGCTAAATGCGAAACAAAGCGGCAAACGGCGTAAATTTAAGCAAAATCGCGGGACGAAAAGCGGCGTAAATTTAATAAAAAGCAAGACGAAAAAGCCGTAAAATTTAAGCGCGAACGTTAGGTTAAAATTTAGCCGCCTTGCCTAAAATCAATCGCCGCGGCGAAATTTAGCCGTATTTAGCGGCTTTGGTTTGCGAGCCGCAAGCCGTAAAAATCCGCCAAACCGCGTAAAGGAGTTAAAACGGAGACTTTATTTACCTTTATTTTCGTCGGCGCATTTGTAGCGCTTTTTGCGCTTCCGGCGGCTTCTAATCTTTTTGCGGCTTTGGGCGAAAAACCCGCTCCAAACTCGCCCGCGAGCGAGCTTTCGCCGGGGCTAAAAGAGCTAGAAAACGAGCGCGTAATTTTGGTCGCCGCTACCAAAAAAGCAAATTTGATCGGCCTTGGTGCTGGCATTTGCGCGGGCGCTGCGATAACGTATCTTTTAGACGCGATTTTCGGCGCTGCGATAGGCGCGCTCGTTTATACTTTTACGGCGATGCTTATCACCGCATCAAAAAGGCGCGAATTTAGGGCGAATTTTAAGCGCCAAATCATAGAAAAGATCGTAAAAAAGCACGGATTAAATTACGATAAAGACCGCGGGCTGGGGATTGACGAGTTTTTTACGATTTATGATTGTACGGTGCATCAGTGGAGCAGCGAGGATCTCATAAGCGGCGAGATAGAGGGCGTGCGCGTCAAATTTAGCGACTTTTACGCCGCCAAAATGGTAAAAAAGAAAAATAACACCGAGACGGTCGTGCTATTTCGGGGCGTGCTTTTTAAGGCGGATTTTAATAAAAAATCAAGCTGCGTAACGCAAATCGCACACGTAAATTCGCGAAATTTAGCGATCTACGGGCAGCGAGCGAGTATGGACGATGCGAGGTTTGAAGAGAAGTTTGACGTCTATACGACCGATCAGATCGGCGCTAGATACGTCCTTACGCCCGCGCTTATGGAGAGATTTCGCGAGATTTGCGAGAGATTTGGCTGCCCCGTAAACGCGGTTTTTAAGGACGGTCAAATTTTTATCGCCGTCGAGACCAGGCGCGACGACTTTGAGCCGCAGCTTGGTAAATCGCTAACGGACGAAGCGACGCTAATCGCCTATGAAAGCGAGATAGAAAGCTTTACGCAGATAGTAAAAGAGCTAAATTTAAACCGCAAAATTTGGTAGCGCGGCAAGCGGCGCGAGAATTTACGCTAAAATTTTAAAATTTCGTCGTAGCACAGATGAAACTCGCAGCCGTGAGCGGAGATTTTTCTATCTGCATGAAAGTGTCCGAAGTACCATTTCTCGGGCTTCGCAAGCTCAAAAATCCGCCCTAACATGTCCGTAGTCGGATCGTAAATCGCTCCGCCGCCTAAAAACAGATCGCTAAGCGCGGACATCAAAAAAGTAGGTGCCGTGTGGCTTAGCACCGCGTCTATCTTGCCGCCCGCGCTCTTAAAACGAGCTAGATTGCTAAGCGCGAAATTTAGCTCGTTCTGGCTTGGGATTTCGGCGCCCCAGTAGCTTACGTTTAGCCTGCGCCAAGCCCTGTCGATACTAAACGCCCCGCCGAAAGCTAGAAAATTTCGCCCGTCTATCTCGTAAATTTCGCCGCGCCTAAGCCAAAATAAATTCTCCCCTCCGACGCCTACCTTGCCGCCGAATTTTTCCTCGGTCGGTAGGCCGTAGAGCAGGTCGAAATTTTCGTGGTTGCCGTCGATAAAAAGCAGCGTATACGGCAGTCTGCCCAGCCGCTCTCTGGCGATCCGCTCGTTTGGCGTATCGCTAAAAAATAGACCAAAATCACCAAGCACGACTACGTAGTCCTCGCGCGTAAAATTTCGGCTTAAAAAGGCCTTGTTCGTGATTTTGTGAAGCTCCGCGCTCCCGTGAGTATCGCCGCAAAGGTATATCATTTTTTCTCTTTTTGATTTAAATTTTAGCGAAAATCGGGCGTAAATTTTACCCATATCTTGCTATATTTTTTTAAAATAAGTAATAATTACGACTTCGCTTCGTTTAAAAATTAGGACGCGGAATTTTAAGACGATCAAATCCAAATTAAGGAGAAAAAATGAAAAAATATCTATTCGCTCTTTGCGCTTTGGGCGCATTAGCCTGCGCGCAGGAGGCCAAAAACGGCGCAAGTATCGGCGTCGGCGCAGCCGTCCAAAAAGGCGTCTTTTATACCAAAGACCGCCTAAGCGCCGTGCCTTTGCCCCAGATTGAGGCTTATTACGAGGGCTTTTACGTTAGAGGCCTAGAAGCAGGCTACGAGCATAATTTTAGCGAAAACCTCTTTGCGGGCGCGTATGCGAGGTTTTTTGACGGCTGGCGCGTGAAGTCGAGCAAGCTAAAACCTCAGTACCGCAGCGTCCGCGACAGAGAGCATCAAACGGCGCTAGGAGGCAAATTCGGGGCGAATTTAGGCGGTTTTCAGACCTTCGTTTACGCCCAGGGCGGCGGACGGGGCGGTAGCTACGGGGCAGAGGCGTCGTATTTCTTACCCGCCTCGCAGAGATTTTCGCTTATTCCTGCCGTTACTTACGACGTATTTTCGCGAAAGCTTAGCGATTATTACTTCGGCACGGACGTGAGCGAGCTAGGCGGCGCGGTGACTTCGGCCTATAATCCTGGCAACTCCTACGCGCTAGGCGCCAGAGCCACGGCGACTTATGAATTTAACAACAGTTTTGGCTTAAGCGCGACGGCTGGCGCCAGAAGATTTTCGGACGAAGTAGCTCGTTCGCCCATCGTTCGCAGCAGATACGAGAGCGTAGTTTATACGGGCGTTTCGTATAAATTTTAGGCGTCAAATTTAAGCGAGAAAATGAGCGATTTTATCAATTTTAAAAGCAAAATCGTGGAGCAAAAGGCAAAAGCCAGGCTAAAAAATAGCGGCCTGCTGCGCCGAGTCGGCAACCGCTTTGCCCGCTTTTAGCTTGCTTGAAGCTCTAGATCTATACGCCCTGTGCGGCAACGCCGCCGCACCGCAAAATGCGCCTGCCGCCATAGTCTTGTTTAAATTTAACTGCTTTTTTATTTTAAAATTGATAAAATCGCTCATTTTCTCGCTTAAATTTGACGCCT
>NZ_CAJPMA010000115.1 GCF_905371695.1 uncultured Campylobacter sp.
TAAATCGATATTAAAATTTAAGTAATAATCGCGAAATTTATTGTTTTGCTCCGGATCCAAAATTTCAAGTAAAACCGCCGTCGGATCGCCGCGGTAGCTTCTGCCGACCTTATCAATCTCGTCAAGCACTACGACCGGGTTCATCTGCTTGGCTTCTATTAATCCTTGCACGATACGCCCCGGCATCGCGCCTATGTAAGTACGGCGATGTCCGCGTAGCTCGTTTACGTCTTCAAGTCCGCCCAGCGCGATACGCACGAGCTCTCGTTTTAACGCCTTTGCGATGGAATTTGCAAGGCTTGTCTTACCGACGCCGGGAGGCCCCGCAAAGCACAAAATCGCACCGTTGTTTACTTTCTCGCTCACACCCCTAAGCTCTAAAAGCTCGCGAAGCGCAAAATATTCCTCAACGCGCTCTTTTGGCTTTTCAAGCCCGTGATGATCGGCGTCTAGCCGCTTGGCAACCTCCACAACGCTTGAACTTTTACTTGCCGTATGCTCAAACGGTACTTCTATTACCCAGTCAAGATAGCTTTGGATCGTATTCGCGTCGGCGCTATCCGGATGCATCCGAGAGAGCTTGTCGATTTGTTTTTTTATCTCTTTATAGGCATCCTCGCCCATAAATTTTTTCTTATTTTCTAGTTTTTTGCGGTACTCTTCGATCTCTTCGTCGCGACTCGTATCGGCGCCGAGTTCGGCTTGTATTTGCTTTAATTGTTCTTTTAAGAAATACTCTTTGTTAGTTTTATCGATCTTTGAATGAACCTTATTTTTTATCTCTTTTTGTAGTTTGTTAGCTTCGATCTCTTCGATAACGTAATCTATTAGTTTAAGCAAGCGCTGTTCTAAATTTTCCTCGATAAAAAAGCTATACGCGATCTGCTTTTTAAGTCTGAGCGCGCTTGAAACCAAATCGCATACGCGCACGGCTTCAGCGCTTTCTTCAATAGTTTTTAAAAGATCTGGCGTAAAAAAGTGGCTAACTTGCGATAATTCGCGTACCTTTTCGCGAAGTACGACGATTAGCGCATCGGTTTTTAGCGCCGACGGACGCTTTATGTGCAAAATATCCACAATTGCTTCGAGGGGATCGGTATTTGATTGCTGTAAAATTTTACCTTTATCAAAGCCCTGGAACAAAATTTTCACCCGTCCGTCCGGTAATGGTACTCTGCGCATTACGCTGCCTATTACGCCCGCGTCGTATATACCCTCAAATTCCCTAGAACCGGCATTTTGCGGCTTGCTAGGTACAACTAATACGGGAGTCTCGTTTCGTATAGCAAGGTCTAGCGCGCGCAGGTTTTCGTCGTCGCTTAAAAATAGCGGCGTAATCATAAAAGGATATAAAAATAGCTCGTCCTCTACGATAACGGGTAGTCTCGCCGGTAAATTTTTACTTTCGTTAATCTGCAAAATTTCCCCCTACTCGAAAAGCTTTCTATACCATGCGAGATCCGGTTTTATAAGATCTGAATCCTTAAACGGCGAAGCGTCGATTTTATCTTGATACACTTGCGCGGATACGTCGCGGCCGGTGCGCTTGTAAAGATCGGCGATTTGGATATTTAAATAAAAAAGCGCGAGCTTAAATTTTACTAGCATAGTTTCAATTAACGGGCGATACTGCGTCTGCGGATACATGTAAAGGAAATTCTCGATCTGCACTACGCTATCTTCCATTAATTTTTGATTGCGGTTAGGCTGCGCAAAACTATCGAAATTCGCCTTTATTTTCAGATACTGCGCGAATTCCGTTTTCGCCGCGCCGTCGCCGTAGCGTTTGATATACTCGTCTAGGTAATGATTTGCCAGCAAGTATTCTTCATTATTCACGTGAGCTTGGGCCAAGATAAGCAAAATTTGCTCTAAAAGGGGACTTGCTACGTGCTCGCTAGCCATCGACGTGTAATGTTTATCAGCGCTTTCTAAATCGGAGTCTTTGATATCGGAAATGATCTGCGCGTACCACTCGTCGGGGGTTAGATTATACAGCTCGGTATATTTCTCGGCGCATCCGCTAACGATAGCCGCAAACGCCACCGCAAGGATAAAATTTATAATTTTAAGCATTGTGTTCCTTTGAAATTTTTGGCGTATTTTACATTTTTTGCGATTATTTTTTCATAAATTTAACTCCCGAATTTTATGTTTAATGAAAATATAATGGTATTTTTAATAAAATGCCCGCTAAATTCAAAAGGAGATAATATGATTTTTTCCGTTAAAAGCCCTATTTTAGGATTTGAGCATATTAAAACCATGGAACTAATAGAGCTTGATAAATTTTTCGTAAGGCTACAAAGCAAAGACGACGATACTTCTTTTACGATGATAAACCCGTTTGCGCTTAGAAATTACGACTTTGAAATACCTACTTACTACGAAGAATTAATGCAAATTAAAGAGACCAGCCAGCTTAGAATTTATAACATCATTATCGTCTCTTTACCGCTTGAAACTTCTACGGTAAATTTTATAGCGCCGATCGTTTGCAATATGGACAATATGACACTCTCGCAGGTCGTACTAGATACCGCGGTATATCCAAACTACGGGCAAGCCGAAAAGATAGAAAATTTCATACAAAAGAAATGAAATGAAAAAGGCATTTTCATTAATCGAGCTGGTCGTAACCATCGTAGTGGTGGCGATCGTTAGCCTAGCCGTCCCGAACGTAATTAAGCAAATTTCAACGTCTAACGCAAGATCTTTAACGCAAGAAAGTATCCTAAACGCAAAAACATATCTCGGGCTTATTATGCAGTCTCTTTACTCTTGCGAAGGGCTAAATAGCAATAGTACGGCGGGCGATATACCTTTTTTGTACCCAAGTACTCAATACGGGAATAATACCGACTACGCAGACGCAATCGGAATAAGAAGGCGATTTAGTAGTATAAGGAAACAATTGCCTGTTACCAATCTTAACAATATGACAAAAAGATGTAACGGCGCCATAAACGCTACTATTATCGATGAATACAATGGCGCTACGCCCGACGTGACGGTTGGAGGCGGCATAGAACGCGATTTCATCGTGAATGCGGTTTATACTACGCAAATATCCACAGGAGATACGGATTCTACGATAAGACTAGGTGAAATTTTCAACTTCGGTAATACGACGGCAACCGAATTTAATAACTTCAACGACGTAAAAATAGCAAAAGTTAATGTTAATGCCACCGGAGCTCAAGAACAAACGCAAATAAATCTTTATGGTTTTACATTTAACCTGGGCGCTCCGCCGAAAGGAGTAATACGTACATGGAACTAAAACGCGCCTTTACTATGATAGAGCTAATACTGGTAATAGTAATATTGGGCATTATATCGTTTTTCACGTTTGAAATGACACTACAAATTTTTAGAAGCTACACATATAGCAAAATGATAAATATCCTTGAAGCCCAAACTGAAACCACGTTAGAACAAATAGCGAAAAGGCTTAGTTACCGTATAAAAGAAAGCCCGGTTACCAGGAAAGGACATTTAAACGCTGCGCTAGAAGATGACTCCGAAGGCGACGTGGAACCGCTCACTAGAAATACCGCTACGTCTTTAAACGGATTTAATATTTTAGAATTCGTCCCATACGCATATGAAGTATTTAGGATAAACGGATATAGCGGCATAGCAGATCTTGGTATATCAAGTAGTGTTGCAGGACTTCGAACCCCTGGGAGTAATCTAGTTACCATAGCCCAGAATACATTTAATGACTTGGTTTATAAAAGCACGATAGGCAATGGCGATTTGGCCGTATTTTTCTCCGGTTTAAGTTATGACGATCGAAAAGGGATAGGATACTATAAATATAACCATCCTAGCGGCAATAATCTAGTAGCGAGGGCAACCATATCAAACAATACCGCCCTTGCGTTAAATTACGCAATCGGTTCAAGCGTATCAGACGTATATCAAATAGCGTATACGGCATATGCGATAGTACCGGAACACATAAATGCTACGAACGGCGATTTCGATTTAACGCTATATTATGACTATCGCCCATGGACGGGTCAAAAATTTACAGACGGCCAGCATTCTATTTTAGCAAGAGACGTAACAAGGTTTAATTTTATGGAAGATCGCGGAAATACTATAAATATGAAATTATGCATAAGGGCCACCAGAAGGACAACTGGAATAGATAGCGAAAAAATGTCTATATGTAAATCAAAGGCGGTATATTAATGAGACGTGCTTTTAGTATGCTAATGGCAATATTTTTCTTAATAATAATCGGAACTTTGAGTATGATAGGTTTACGCTTATCTTCTACTACTACTAGACAGACGGCGGGACTGCACAAG
>NZ_CAJPMA010000116.1 GCF_905371695.1 uncultured Campylobacter sp.
GCCTGCATACCGCCTTGCGCAGCCGCAGAGTGCGAGCGCTTAACCGGGATTAGGCTTAAAACTACCGTACTTAGCCCCTTTTCTCCAGCGGCAACGGCAGCGCGAAGCCCCGCTAGACCGCCTCCGATAACTAATGCATCATAATATTTTACGTTCATTTTTTAAAGCTCCTTTTCCTAAAGACTGATCCACACGAAATCGGCGATCAGCGCGATGACCGCGAGCACTCCAAAAACCGCAAATATCGCAGTTTTGGCTTTATTTCTTTTTGCGAACATCTCTTGTTTGTTTACTCCGTCGATGCTTATCCATTTTACGTATAGGCGGTACATTCCCACGCTAGCGTGAACGACCATAAATACAAGTAAAGCGAAGTAAAAAATTTCTAGTTGATGAAAATTTTTAGCTGAATTATCTGCAGTAATATGTCCGCCAAAGACTATATCCACTAGGTGCGCGCTAGCTGCGAAAAATAGAGCAAAGCCGGTCAAAAACTGAAACCACCAAAGCGTAGTGTCAAGGTGCTTCATGCGGTCTTTGTGACCTCTAAACATGATGTATTGTCTGTAGTTTGCAGGGAATTTTCTCATCGCCAAAAACGCGTGAGCGATAAAAACGGCGAATATTACCGCAGCGATAACGTTAGTGATCCACCAGGTAGTCTCGCCGAATAAAAATTTAGCCTCCGCAAAACCTACAACGGCGTTAAATGCGCCCTTGCCGAATAAAATGGTAGAGGTAAATACCATGTGACACAAAATAAAACAGGCCAAAATCAGTCCCGTTATACTTTGCCATCTGTCCCAAACGGCAGGAGTACGACTTTTTTTCGTATCCGCTTGCCTACCCAAGAAGCCCTCGATTAGCCCACTCATGAGCCCTCCTTTGTATTATTTGATCTAGCGAAATTTTCACTCGATAGACCTGATTTACGAATATTAGCGCAATGTAACTTTAATTTTTGTTAAATTATTTAAAGTAATTTTTTCGCAAAAACAAAAACACGCCAAGACCGAAGCAAAACATTAAAAAAGACAAAATTTGCCCCATTGATAAATCTAAAAATACAAATCCTATTCCGGCGTCCGGCTCTCGCCAAAATTCGCACATAAAGCGCGCTAGCGTGTATAAAATCGCATATAGGCAAATGAGTTCGCCGTCGAATTTCTTAAATCTTCTATAAAAAAATAAAATTAAAAATATTACTAAGCCTTCAAGCGCGGCTTCGTAGAGTTGGCTAGGATGGCGCATGGCTCCGAGTACGTTTATCGCCCAAGGTACGTCCGTGACGCGACCGAAAAGCTCTTGATTTAAAAAATTTCCGATCCGTCCGAAAGTATATCCTAGCGGTATGCAAAGCGCGCACAAATCGAGCAATCGCCAAAAATTTGCTCCTTCGTAGCCAGAATTTCGCACGGAGATTTTTGGCCGGTATCGGCGGCAAAACGCCCAAGTAGCCAGCAAAAATCCGGCGACCGCGCCGTGGTAGCTCATGCCTCTAATGCCTACGAATTCGCCGTTATGAAAAGGATTAAAAATCTGCCAAGGATGCGTAAGATACCACGCCGCTTCGCCAGAATATATCGCGACCCAGCCGAGCCTAGCACCCAGTATCACGCCGATTTCGACCCAAAAAAAGTAGTTATCCAACATCGCGTTTGAGATAGGAATTTTATCTTTTTTTACGAAGTATTTTGCCGCCGCCAGCGCCGTAACCAGCGCTAAGACGTACATTATGCCGTACCAGTGGACGTTAAAAGCGCCTACGCTAAACGCGACGGGGTCGAAGCGGTTGTAAATATCGTTCCAAGCGTTCATTTTCACCTCTTAAATTTTAGAAATTGTATAGTTTAAAGGCTTAAATTTTTCTCTTTCGCGCTTAGCGGCACGCCGTAAAAGCTAAATCCTTCGCGCTCGAAAATTCGCGCGAAATCGTAAAAATCGTTAAATTCGTCCGCGCTAAAATTTACCGACCAAATCGCGCCCGTTTGGTTAAATTCGCGCTGCGGCTCGGATAAATTTCGGCTAGCGAAGTAGTGCTCGAAGCGGTTAGCTAGCGCAAACGGAGTAAAAAACGCGCACGGGTTTTTAGTTTTGAATTCTACTAGCTTCGCCGCGTCTATCGCCGCGTTCACTGCGCCGCCGTAGGCTCGCACGAGCCCTCCGGGACCTAGTTTTATCCCGCCGAAATACCGCACGATAAGCGCCGCCGCGTTTATTAGCTTTGCGCCTCGTAAAGCCGCCAAAGAAGGCGCTCCGCTCGTGCCCTTGGGCTCGCCGTCGTCGCTTTGATTTTCTACGATTTGGGCGTATTTGTTTAGTTCGCGCGTAGCCCAAACGATATGCGCCGCTTTGGGATGCTCGGATTTTAATCGTTCGCGCAACACCTTAAATTCGCCGATGGGGCATAAAAACGCTAGAAAATTCGACTTCTTTATCTCGGTTTGAGCGGTGAAAATTTCGTTGATAGTTTGCAAATTTCGCCTTAAAATTTTTACGCGATTTTAGCAAAAAACGGCTTTAAAATTTTAGCCTGCCGAGGCGTTAGAAATTTACGTTCAAATTCGCCGAGTCGCGAAATTTGAACGTAAAACGACGAGCCGGACGCCGCGTAGATTATTTACGAGTATTAGCGTCAGGGGTAAACAGCGGCTTATCTAGCAGTTTAAAGTCGCCGATAAATTTCTGCCCTTCTTCGCTAGTAACCCATTTTATGAATTTATCCGCGTTTTCTATGTCGGTTTTAGCGCAGTGTTTCGGATTTACCGCGATTACGGAGTAGAAATTTTTAAGATCTTTTTCGCCTTCGTTTACGATGACTAGATCCGGATTTCCTTTCGCGTTGGCTTCATATTTTATGTAAGTGCCGCGATCGGTTAGCGTTACGCCTTTTTGCTCGGCTGCGGCGTTAATCGTAGCGATCATACCTTGTCCGGTTTGCTTATAAAAGCCTTCTTTTTCAGGCACGCCGCCCGCTACGTTTTTCCAAATGCCTTTTTCTTTATTATCCGTGCCCGATTTATCTCCGCGCGAAAAGAAAGGGATATTTTCGGCTTTTATTAGCTCAAATGCCGCTTTTAAATCTTTGCCTTTAAATTTATCGGCGACCGATTTATCCGCGATTAGTACGAAATCGTTATACATTACCGGCTTGCGCTCGACGCCGAAACCCTTTTCTACGAATTCTTTTTCAACCTTCGGAGAATGCACGAAAAGCACGTCCGCATCGCAGTTTTCGCCTAGCTTTAAAGCGGCGCCCGTGCCTACTGCTGTAAATTTCACGTCTACGCCCGTTTTAGCCTTATACGCAGGCACCATCGCGTCTAGCAGTCCGGTATCGGCGGTACTCGTCGTAGTCGCCATTATTAGGTCGTTATCGGCCATCATTAGCGAGCTAGCCGCTAGTAGACTTAAAACTATTTTTTTCATTTTTTCTCCCTTAAAATTTAGATTGGGTGTGCTATTATAGCAGGTTTATTTAAGAAATGTGCAAGGGAAAAATATTTGGACTTTATTTTAGAGGGAATTTTATCGGCGTTTAATCTGCTGCTTTCGGGCGATGAGGAGACGTATTCGGCTATTCGCGCAACGCTTTTTACGTCTAGCGTTTCTATCGTCTGCGCCGTTATAGTCGGATTTCCGATAGGATTTGCGCTGGGATTTTTCGAATTTAAGGGGCGCAAAATTTTACGCCTTTTTAGCGACACCGCGCTTGCTATGCCTACCGTCGCTATCGGACTGATACTTTACGCCTTTATCACGCGAAACGGCCCGCTAGGCGAGCTGGGGCTGCTTTTTACGCTAAAAGCCGTAATGTTGGGGCAGTTCGTGCTAGCGCTTCCTATTATCGTCTCGCTTACGGCTAGCGTGATAGAAAATATGGATAAAAAGCACCGCCTTACCGTTATGAGCTACCGACAAAACCGCCTAAATTTAGCCCTTACGACGCTTTACGAGCTGCGCTACTCGCTGCTAGTCGTGATCGCGGGCGCTTACGGACGCATAGTGGCGGAGGTGGGCGTGGCGATGATGATCGGCGGAAATATCAAATATTTTACGCGCACGATTACCACGGCGATCTCGCTAGAAACGAGCAAGGGCGAGTTTAGCATGGGTATCGCGTTAGCGCTGGTGCTAATCGCCATCGCGTTTTTCGTAAATTTATCCATACATCAGTTAAAAAGGCTAGATAGATGATAAAGGCGCGAAATTTAGAGCTAAACTACGGCGAGAGCAAAATTTTAGATATTAAAAATTTGCAAATCGATACTTCAAAAATTACCGCGCT
>NZ_CAJPMA010000117.1 GCF_905371695.1 uncultured Campylobacter sp.
CCGTAGATCGCTTCGCTGCCGTATTTCTCGTGGGCTTCTTTTAACGCCTTGGCGGCAAGATCAAGCGCGACGTCCCAACTAACGCGCACGAATTCCTCTTTGCCTCGCAGTTCGGATTTAGCCGCGCCCTTGGCTTTTAGATAGCTTTTGCGCACCATCGGATATAGTACGCGAGCCTCGTTTTGCACGGAATCAGGCAGGCTATAATTCATCGTATTTGGAAATTTATCGCCCTCGAAATCGCTAACGGAAACTATCTGATTTGAGTTGGTATTTGCCCAAAAAAGCCCGAATCTGTTCGCGCCGAATACCTTTTTGTTATCGAAAATCGTCTGCGTAACGCCTTCTATCCTGCTAGCCTGCGCAGCCGTAGCCGCCAAGGCCGAAAATTTGATGAAATCTCGTCTTTTCATAGGTTTCTCCCTTGTGTTGAAGTTTTTAAATTTTAAGCGCGAAATTTTTCGGAGCGCAAATTTGCTCGAAAAGCGGCGCGTCCCGGCTTTTAACGCTTAGCGTTATGTTGCAAAAATTTAACGATTAGCTCCAAATCCCCCTTTTCCAGGGCTACGTAGCCCGCATCCACCATTCCTTGTAAATTCGCGGGCCACTGATTTACGGTAAAGCTGTTTGGCTCGTGCAAGCGGTGGCAAGCCGAACAGGTGCCCTCGTATAGCTCTTTGGCTTTGGCGTAAAGCGCCTTGTCGTCGCTAGTTATCGCGTCCGCGGCGACTTCGTACGTGCCACTAGCCTCATACCAGACTTCGCCGTAGTCGTCTTCTAGCTTCTTGCCTTTGGCGAAATTTTCGGGACTCTCTTTATCAAAAACCGCATAAATTTCGCCCTCTTGCATATTTTTTTGGATTTGCAGCGGGTAGTTTTCGCTAGCGACGCCTTTTACCTTTATCTTCGCGGTCGCGCCGTTTTTGCTTACGACTTCGACGGGAGTGAGGGTGGAAATTTTGCCGATTACCTTACCGCCTAGCGATATGTCGGCACTTTTTGAGGCGACCTCGCCGCCCAAAGCTAAGCTAGCGCTACCAATCAGCGCGGCGACTAAAAATTTAGTTTTCATAAATTTTCCTTAAAAATTTATTTTAAGTTGAAATTATAAAACTGCCGCGCTTAAAGTTATATTGTTATATTTAGAATTTTACCATTTTACGCCGACTTCCAGCCAGAAATTGCGTCCTAGTCCGTATTCGTAGTGATCGCTCTGCGCGTTTACTTTATATTTTTTATTTAAGACATTGTTTATATCAAGATTGGCAAACGCCTTAAAGCCGCCTTTAATAGGCTGTTCGCAGCCTATTTTCATGTCCCAAGTAGTAAAGCTAGGCAGCTTTACGCGCCTATAAACGTCCATCCGCAAGGCGCGGTTCCACGAGCTAATCAGCGCGTCGGTTCTGCTAGTAAAATTCACGAAGTTGTATAGGCTAAAACGCCCAAAATTCGCGCTATGGGTAAATTTCGCGCTAAACGGGACGTGATAGTCTACCACGGGAAGCTCGCCTTTTTTTATGATTTTACCGTCATAAATCACGTCGTCGTCGATCCCGTCGTCGGTAAAATCCTTAAAATTTCGGCTTTGTTTAGTATAAGTTAGCGCCGCGGAAAAGTCGTTTTTCGCGCCGCCGATTAAAACGGGCGCGGCATTTGAGAGCGTCAAAGTATAGACGTCGGCCTTACTTTTTCCGTCGTTCGTATAGACGTAGTATCCGTTGCCGTATCCGGGCAGAGTTTCGCGGATATAGGTCTGCGCGACTTCGTTTTTGCCCTCTCTGCGGACGTATTTAAGCCCTAGCTTAGCGCCTGAAATTTCGCCTTTATAAAACAGGCTAATCTCGTCCGTGTGCGGCGTTTTAAGCTTTTTAATCGGGTAGCGCTCGTCGGCTAATCCGCCGTAGGTAAAGTCGCCAGGATACGTCGTACGGTTACCCGTGCGCCGCCATTTATAAATGCCGTTATAAATTTTATACGCGAAAAAATTTCGCCCGAAATAGCGGTTAGCGCCTAGCCCTATGAAATTTTTATCCCACGCTTCATAGCTAGCGACGAAGCGCGGAGCTACGTTAAAATCGCCGTTTGCGCTATTTCGTTCAAGCCTAGCTCCGGGGCGTATCGTAAACCTTCCGCTTCTCGCCTCGTCCTCTAAATATAGCGAAATAGTATCCATGCTAGATCTATTTTTTAGCGCATAGTAGCGCTGATTTTGCGACAAGAACTGCCCCGCGCCGCTAAAACTATCGTCGTTTACGCAAGTTTTATCGCCGGGCGGGCAGATAGTAGCGGGAGGTAACGGCCGAGGCCCACCGTACCAATTGTATTCGTGCGGTATCTCGTAAATTCCCCGCTGAGATAGGTAATTAAGCCCGAATTTTACGTTGTGGCTAAAATTTAGCGCGTTAAATTCGCTAAGCGCCGCGTCTAAGCTATACTCGGTATTTTTTTGCTCCTGGTTAAAGTCGTTGTATCCGCCGATGCCCGAAGTCGCGCCCGTACCCCAGTTTTTCAGGTTTGAAGTTTTATAGTTATAATACTCGCTGCTTTGCGCGTAATCGCGCGAGCTTTGAGAAAACGAATAGGCTAAATTTTGCTCCACCGTCAAGCCGTCAAGCTCCAAGCTAGCCTCTAAGCCGAGCTTATATCCGCCGTAAAGCAGCTTTAAGCGCGAGTCGAGATAGCGCTTGGCGGAGGTGTCGTTCGTAAGCTTCGAGTAAAGAATACTCGGGCGCAAAACGAGCCTATCGCTAGCGCGCCAGACGCCTTTTAAAAAGTAATTTTCGTTTTTCTGCAAATCGTCGGGAAAACCGTATAAATTTTGATTTATCTGCGTTCGGTTGTAGTTATTTACGATCTTTGAAGTAGCCCTCGTATAATCAAAAAGCAGTCCGAAATTTTCGCTTACGTAGCCTTCTAGCCCGAGCCTGTATCTATGCTTCTTAAAGTCGCTCATATCGGCTAAATTTCCGTTATCGTATCTATTTCTAGCGGCGTCGTCTTTGTAAATTTTAGCCCAGTCTCCGCTTGAATAGCTCGTACTTAAAATTCCGCCGAAATTTCGCCTAGGGTCTCTCGTTCTAGCGTTTACTACGCCGCCTTGAAAGCCGCCGTATTTAGCGGGGACGTCGCTATCTATTAGCTCCAAGCTTTCTAGCATATCCGTATCTAGCGTCATAGCCTGCGAGCCTACCGAGTTATCCGCCCAGATGTTGTTGTGGTTATTCGAAGTAGTTTTGCGCGGATTAAAGTCGTTATTAAAGCTAGCTCCGTCTAGCGTGAAGCTATTTTGATAATACGCCGCGCCGTTAACGCTAAAATCCTGCGGCGCGATCCCGCCGGCGTTTATACCTTTGCTTTGTTTAAGATCGAGGCTTAAATTCGGATTTGATTTTAGCGCCTCGGCTATCGTTTTATCTTTCGAAACGTTTTTTAAATTTTCTTCGGTTTTTACGTTTGAAGAGAGAAAAGGAAGCCGCTCTACGACCTCCACCGCGGTTAAATTCACATCCCGCGCGGCGCTCGCGTTTGCCGAAATAAACGCAAGCATCCCCAAGAGCGCGGCGCTCGTTTTACGAATTCGCACGGGAACTACTTTATTTTATCAGCACGGCTTTGTATCCGTCTAGTTTAAGCTTTGAAGTTACGATCGAGGCGTTAAAATCGTTGTCGGCGATAATTTTAGCGGTCTTTTCGTTTAAATTTATCTCGATATTTTTGATCTGTTTTAACTCCTTTAAACTCGCCATAATCGTATCGTAGCAAGATAGGCAACTCATATTAGGGATGCTAAAATTTAGAGTCTGATCGCCGAAGCAAACCGCAAATGCGGCAGTTAGCGCGAGTAACTTTCTCATTTTACGCCCACGCTAAATTTTTTCTCTTTGGAGTTTTGTATAGCCCTTACGACGTCTATGGTTTTTACGTTTTCTTCGGTCGTGATATTGACGTCTTTCGTGCGCAGATCGTAGCTCATAGACTTATAGCCCGGCAGGCTTTTAGCGGCGTTTTCTATCTTTTTGGCGCAGCTTGCGCAACCCATATTGTCCACGTTTAATTCGTGCGTTTTGGCGTTTAACGCAACGCAAAACAACAGAACCGTTAAAATTTTTCTCATTGTTATCTCCAAAAATATTTAATATCGGTTTTCGGATGATATAAAATCTTTTCTTAATTTAATATTTAATATTAAAATAGTAACTAAAAAATTAAAAATCCAGTAACGCTTTATAGGACGACTAGATGCCGATGATGAATATGCAGATCAAACGGTTC
>NZ_CAJPMA010000118.1 GCF_905371695.1 uncultured Campylobacter sp.
GCAACCATGCGGCGCCCGATTTTAAAAAAATACAAAATTTACTAGACGATTTGGCGCTTTTAGGACTTGACTTCGTCTATGAAAGCGACCTATCGAAGCTAATTCGCAAAATCCAAGCGCAGGCCGACACGATGGGCAATCGCGAGGAGATCGACAAGCTAATCATCAAATCGCAAAAAAAGGCCGAGTATGCGGCGCAAAATTTAGGCCACTTCGGGCTCGGATTCGAGCGCTATACGCACTTTACCAGCCCTATCCGCCGCTACTCGGATCTTATTTTACACAGGCTTTTAAAGGCAAATTTAGCGAATGACGAAAAATTTTATAATTATTTACTGCTAAACATCGATAGCGACTGCGCGAATTTAAGCGAGTTAGAGCGCGAAGCCGATAGAGTCGCGTATGATTTTATGGATAGAAAATTCGCGCGCTGGGCGGCGAAAAATATCGGCAAACAGGTTAAGTGCTACGTAAGCGAAAATCAAAACGTCTTAGTGGCGAAGCTAGACGACGAATTTAAGGGCGCTAGAATTTTTATCGCGGGCTACGGCTGCGAGCTTCTGCAAAAAATTTTGGTGCAAATCACGCAAGCCGATATCGCGAGCGCCAAAATTATGGGACGGGTAGTAAAAAAGCTAGGCGGCGAGACGCAAAATGTATAGAAAAGAGCTGGAAAGCGCGCTTAATACGGGCAGAGTCGCGAATTTTTTCTTGCTTTTCGGCGCGGACGAATATCAAATCGAGCTTTTCGGTAAGGAAATTTTAAACCTTTACCTAACGCCGGGCGCAAACGCGCTAAATCTATATTTCGACGAATACGATTTTATGCGCGCCAAGTCGCATCTTAGCGAGCCGTCGCTATTTGGCGGGCAAAACGTATTGCGCGTAAAAAGCGATAAAAAAATAGTCGGCAAAGAGCTAAAAGATCTGATAAACGCGTGTCAAAAGGACGCGAGCAATCGGTTTTTATTCGAATTTTACGAAAGCGATATGAAAATCGCGACGGAAGCGCAGAAGATTTTCGGGCAAAATTTTGCGCGGTTTTTTAAGCCCTCAACGCCGGACGAAGCCGTAACGCTACTTGCCAAGCAAGCGGGCAAAGAGGGACTAAATATAACCCAAAACGCGCTTTACGAGCTTTATTTTATCCATAACGAAAATTTATATTTAGCCGCAAGCGAGCTAAATAAGCTTAAAAGCCTAAACGCGCATATCGATCAAGACGACGTTAGAAAGCTGGTTTTCGGTCTAGGCGGCGTAAATTTCGACGATTTTTTTAACAAATTTATAAATTTAAAAGACATTCGCGCCGATTTTTTCGCTTACGAACAAGACGCGTCGTTTAATGAGATTTTGTTTATAAACTCGCTTTACAAGGCGTTTTATAGATTATTTAGGCTACATTCTTATATCAAAATAAACGGGCGATTTGACGTAAAAGAGGCGCTAGGCTACGCTCCGCCGCCCAATATTGCGCAAGCCTTAAAAACGCAGTGTTTGTCGCTAAATTTAAAGGCATACGCGCAAATTTTTAAAATTTTAAACGCGACCGAATCGGAGCTAAAAACCAATGCTAAAATATGCAAAAGCGCATTTTTGCTATCGTGCGTATTAGAGCTGCAAAACCTCGTCTCAACAGCAAAGATTAAGTAAAAAACGGCTATAATCGGCTCTTGCCTAATGGCATCCTTGCTCGCTTAGCGAGCTTAATACCCACAAGGAGAACAGATGAGACATTACGAGCTTTTATTCATCTTAAAGCCGACGCTTACGGATGAAGAAGTCAAAGCAAAAGTCGATTTCGTAAAAGAGGTCATTACAAAAAACGGCGGAGAGATTGCGACCGTCGTCGAAATGGGTACTAGAAAACTAGCCTATACTATCCAAAAATACGAGCGCGGAACGTATTTCGTAATCTACTACAAAGCTCCGCCGGCGCTATTAGCGGAACTTACGCGCAACATCAGAATTACGGAAGATATTATCCGCTTTTTAAGCGTAAAATACGAAAACAAAACCGAAATCGCCGCTTGGGAACGTCTATGCAAAGGCATCAAGCAAACGATTAAAAAAGAGCCTCGCGAACCGCGCGAACCAAGAGCGCCTCGCGAACCGAAAACCGAAAAAATAGAAGAGCAAACTTTTTTAGAAGCCTAAAAGGATAAAAAATGTTCAATAAAGTAGTTTTGGTAGGAAATTTAACCAGAGATATCGAGCTTCGCTACACTACTAGCGGTTCTGCGATCGGTAATTGCGGCATTGCGGTAACTAGAAAATTTACGACCAACGGCGAAAAGCGCGAAGAGACTTGCTTTATTGATATTTCGTTTTTCGGAAAACAAGCGGAGATTGCCAACCAATACCTAAACAAAGGCTCGAAAGTTCTTATCGAAGGTCGCTTAAAATTCGACCAATGGACGGACAATAACGGGCAAAATCGCTCCAAACACACCATAAGCGTAGAAAATATGGAGATGCTAGGCGGCGGTCAGCAAAATCAAGGCGGATACTCTCAAAATAATCAAGGCGGCGGATATGCGCAGGGCGGCTATAATCAAAACGGGTACGCCCAAAATCGCCAGCAAAATTTTAACGGCGGATCAAATTATAATTCGCAAAGCGGCTACCAAAGCGCGCCGAAACAGCAAAATCAGCAGTTTAATAAACAAACGCAAAACGATTACGAAGAGAATATCCCTGACATCAACGTAGACTCCGACAAGTACGATACGGACGATACGATACCGTTTTAATCAAGGATAAAAAATGGCAGAAAAAAGAAAATATTCACGCAAATATTGCAAATTCACGGAAGCTAAAATCGAGTTTATCGACTATAAGGATACTTCGCTCTTAAAATATTGCCTTTCTGAGCGATTTAAAATCATGCCGCGCCGCCTAACGGGCACGTCTAAAAAATACCAAGAAATGGTCGAAAAAGCGATTAAGCGCGCTCGTCAAGCGGCTCTTATCCCTTACATAGTCGACCGCGACGACGTAGTAACAAATCCTTTTGAAGGACTATAATTAAATCAAGCCCTAGTTCGGGGCTTGATTATACCTTTTTAAATCATCGCAAATTCAGCTAGATTTTAATTTTGTAAATCTATCTAGCACCGATTATTTATAAAATCTAAAAATTTTATTTATTAGGCATAACTAACGCGTTTTTTAGCACGTCTTCTATAACATCTACGGCTACTATTCTCATATCGTTCTTTACGTCTTGCGGGATATCGTCTAGATCGCGCTCGTAATTCTTGCGCGGGATTAGCGCGGTTTTTATACCAGCTTTATGTGCGGCAATCAGCTTTTCTTTTAGTCCGCCGATCGGCAACACCTTGCCGCTTAACGTAATCTCGCCGGTCATTGCTACGTCGTGGCGCACTTTAATGTTCGTTAATATAGATGCAATCGCCGTTACCATCGTTATGCCAGCACTCGGTCCGTCTTTCGGCGTCGCGCCTTCCGGAACGTGCAAGTGTAAATCATACCGCCTATAAACGTCGCTAGGTTCCAGCTTTCGCTTGTCGTCGTCAAATTTCGGCACGATCGCTATCGGTACTTTGAGTTTTTTATTATCGATTAGTACTTTTACCACGCTAAATGCGATCTGCGCGCTCTCTTTCATCACGTCGCCGAGCTGTCCGGTAATTTGCATCGCGCCTTTGCCTTGTATGCGAACCGCTTCTATACGCAGCACATCGCCGCCGACGCTAGTCCATGCTAGCCCGTTTACCTGCCCTACTTGATCTTTTTTATCCGCAGGCTCGATCTCAAATACCTTTTTTTCAAGAAAATCTTTTAAATTTTTAGCCGTTACGACCTGTTTTTTTACCGGTTCGCCGACGACGTCTTTTTTAATTAAAATATTTTTAGCTACTTTTCGCAAGATATCGGCGATCCTACGGCGTAAATTTCGGACTCCGCTCTCACGCGTATATTCGGCAATAATCAGCTCTAACGCATCTTTTGAAATACTAACGTCGATCGGCTTTAATCCATGCTTTTTTAGCTCCTGCGGCACTAGATATTTCTTGGCGATCTCGAATTTTTCCTGCGGCGTATAGGAGCTTAGATAGATAAACTCCATCCTATCGCGAAGCGGCGCGGGTATGGCGCCCACGTCGTTTGCGGTAGCGATAAAAATAACTTTGCTTAAAT
>NZ_CAJPMA010000119.1 GCF_905371695.1 uncultured Campylobacter sp.
GCTTAAACCGCAAAAGCCATAAAATAGGGCATTATCTTTATTTTGTATTGAAAACTAAACTTTTCATTGCAAAATTTTTAAGACCAACAAACTTAAAAGTAAAAAAATAGAGTGTGCGGCGAGTGTAAAAATATTTTTATACGATAAAATCACGATAAATACGCATTTAAAAAGTAAAATTCGGTGCGCCTCGTCTCCACCAGATAAAAATCAAAAATTTTTAAAATAATAAGAAATTTTGCGGGAGAATTTCCCGCAAAATTTAACGACTACGCTTTTTCTATCAGCTTCGTCGCATCGATAATGTTAATATCAAGCCCCAAAGCTTCGTTGTCAAGTCCGAGCGCGAGGCCTACTAGCTGGGATAGGTGGATGATAGGTTTTCTAATATCCGAATTATTCGCGTCTTGATACCTTTCTTGATAAATATCAAGCTGCATTTGACATAGCGGGCAAGGCGTAACTACGACGTCCGCACCGTTTTGATCGGCGTTGCCTACTATTTCGCTAGACATTTTTTGCACCGATTTTACCGCAGGATAGCTTGCGTGAAATCCGCAGCAATCAAGCCTCTTTTCAAAAGGCACGATTGTAGCGCCCAGAGCTTGCACGACGGTTTCAAAGCTTTTTGGATTAGTCGAGCTTTCCTTGTTTCCGTAGGCTTTTTCGGGGCGCAGACTGTGGCAGCCGTAAAATAGCGCGACTTTTAGCCCTTTAAGCGGTTTGGTTACCTTTGTTTTTAGCGTCTCCACGTTTTGATAAAGCACCCAAAGAAGGCTTGTTATCTCCGTGTTCCCTTCATATTTCATATTGCCTTTTGCAAGATAGTTGTTAATCCTATCTTTCGCACCCTTATCAAGCGTGCTTTTGGCTCTGGTTAGCGTTAGCATACAGGTACTGCACGTAGTTAGAAGCGGCAGGTTCATCTTCTCTGCTAGTGCGATATTTCTGGCGTTCGCTACGAGAGTGGCTAGCGGGTCTACGTTTTGCGCCTGAGACGCGCCGCAGCAAGACCAGCCCGGAATTTCGCGCAACGTAATGCCCAAAATCGGAGCGATAGCCTCTAAACTCATTTTTGATTCTTTCGCCGCTTGGCTTAGAACGCAGCCAGGGAAAAACGCAAATTCGTTATTAGCGCTCATTTTGTCTCACTTTCCGCAGCGCGCGCCGCTTCTATCATTTTTACTAATTCATCGTGTCCTTCGATTTCCTCGCCGCCGAAAATATGGAGCGGATTCATTTTACCGGCAAACATCAAATTAGCCGCGATGTCCATTTTGCCGATATTTTTGATTACGCCTTCGCTCCTTAGCGCTAATTTGATCTCGTTTAGCCTTCCGTCGCCCTCTACTAGGTCGAGCAAGAATGCCTCTGCGTGATCCGGCCCTAGTCCGTCGTTAAAGCCTTTATTCATAGCCATTACGCTTAAAGCCGAAATATCGTCCGCCGCGCTTATGCCTTTTGGGCAGCGGTCGGCGCATTCTTGGCAGTGTACGCAGTTCCATAGTCCGTTATCGATAGCCGGTTTTAGGTGGATTAGCGGATCTTTACTGCGAGAGTCGAATGCCGCGCGGTGAGCGTGCGTAAATACGAACGGTTCCATATAATCGCTCGCATCGGCGGTTAGCTTATTGCACTCGGATGCGCAGCAACCGCACAAAATGCAGTCCCATTGCTTAGAAATTTTATCGAATTCCGCCACGCTTTGTTTACAGCCGTCTTGCGGAGAGAAGCTATCTTTGGGAGTAATCGTCGGCTTGATTTTACGTAAATTTTCGATGCTAGGCTCCCAGTCTACGACTAGGTCGCTAATTACTCTAAAATTCGCAAGCGCGGAGATCGTGATAGACTCCGGATTATCGTATTCTTTAAGCAGTTCGCTCATTTTAGTATCGCACGCTAGATACGAATGTCCGTTTACGCGCACGGCGCACGCGCCGCAGATAGCCGCGCGGCAAGAAGCGGTAAAATTTAGCGTAGCGTCTAAATTTTGCTTAATATAAATTAGCGCCGAGAGGAGCGTCTGTCCGTCTACCGCTTCTTTTGGCAACTCGTATGTTTTTTCGTATTCTTTGCTTCCGTCAAAGCGCTTTATTATAAATTTCATTCTGGTTTCCTTCCGTCAAGCGAAAAATTCGTTACGACTACGTCTTTGTAGCTAAGCTCTAAATTTCCGTCTTTCATCGTTACGATGCTGTGTTTTAAGAAATTCGCATCGTCGCGTTTAGGATAGTCCTCGCGGGTATGGGCGCCACGGCTTTCTAGACGTTTTTGGGCGGCTAGGCAAGCGCAGCGAGATAATAAGATTAGATTGCCGAGCTCGTAATAATCGGTCAAGGACGTATTGTAAACCGGATTAACGTTTGGCACTTTTAGTTTGTCGTAGCGGGCTTGGATGTTTTCTAAATTTTTAGCTAGCAGATCAAGCTTTTCGCCGGTTCTAAAAATTCCCATATTATCCCAATTTTGCGCGCCGAGCTCTTCGCGTAGCTCGTACATTTCGCTAGGTTTAGCTTCTTTGCTTACTACTTCTTTAAATTTCGTTTGCCATTTGCGAGCTAGTTCGCTAGTTTTATCGCCGCTTTGGAATTTTGCCTCTTTTGCGTAGTTTGAAGCGCCGATACCCGCTAGCTTGCCCGTTACCACCGCGTCGGTTAGGCTGTTTCCGCCTAAGCGGTTCGCGCCGTGGATAGATACGCACGAAGCCTCGCCCGCGGTGTAAATCCCCGGAATTTTCGTGCTCATATCGTCGAATTTGGCCACTTCTATGCCGCCCATAGAGTAGTGCGCCGTCGGCCTAATAGGTACGGGTTGCTCGATTAGGTCGATGTTTTGAAATAACATCGCGGTATGGCGAATTTTAGGCAGCGACTTCATGATTTTTTCTTTACCTAGGTGACGGACGTCGCAAAGCACGTATGCGCTAAGCCCTTCACCAAAGCCTCGTCCTTCGCGAATTTCGGTCTCGATAGCGCGGGCTACGACGTCGCGCGGGGCAAGCTCCATTTTTTCGTGATAGTTTTTCATGAAGCGCTCGCCTTTGTTATTTAGCAAATATCCGCCTTCGCCGCGAGCCGCTTCGGTAATTAGCGAGCCGCCGTTTTGTACTCCCGTCGGGTGAAACTGCAACATTTCGGGATCTTCAAAGCCCAGACCTGCGCGGAGCGCCGCCGCTACGCCGTCTCCGGTCGAGATAAACGGTACGGAAGTGCGGTTATAAAAAATTCTCGTATATCCGCCGCTGGCGATGACTAGCGATTTGCAAAGTACCGGGAAAATATCGCCAGTTTGAATATTGCGAAGCACGGCTCCTTCGCATTTGCCGTCGTTTACGCCGATGTCTAGCAGCTCGTGATCGGTTAGAAATTTAATCCCGTTGGTAACCGCTTCGTCAAACGCTGCGTGCATCATGATGTGGCCGGTTTTGTCCGCCGCGTAATTACAGCGTTTTTTAGACGCGCCGCCCATAAACCTTTGCGCTACGTCGCTGTTGTCGGTCCTTGAAAACAGCGCGCCGATGTAGTCCATTTCGTGGATCGCTTCGGTAGCTAGCTCGCAAAATTTTTGCGCTGCGTCTTGATCTACCAAATACGCGCCGCCTTTAATCGTGTCGTATGCGTGAAGCTTCTGCGAATCGCCGTTTTTAAAATCCGTGACGCCGTTTATACCGCCTTCCGCCATACAGGTAGCGTTTCGGGAAGGCATCATTTTAGTGGCGACGACTACGCTGACGTTCGGGTTTGCTTTTTTAGCTGCGACCGCCGCGCGAAGTCCCGCGCCGCCTGAGCCAATAATTAGCATATCTACGGACGGTAAACCGTTTTTGTTTCCGCCGTCTTTGGTATCGTCGGCTAAAATTTGCGTTCCGCCGCCGGCTAGCGACAGCGCTCCGACACCGATACAGGCGCTTTGCAAGAAGTCGCGTCTGTTGAAATTTTGTTCGCTCATCGTATTTCCTTTGAGATATTGAAATAAGCAATTCGTTACGATCTAGCGGTAAAACCGCACCATTACCGAGCAAATATTAATTTAAACTTATATTTTAT
>NZ_CAJPMA010000120.1 GCF_905371695.1 uncultured Campylobacter sp.
AAATTTTGAAAGGCTAAAAATGCAATTTCTACCTTGGATAGTGATTTTAATCCTAATCTATGCGATATATTTTCTAATGATACGCCACGAAAAGCGTATGGCTACGCTAGCAAAGCTGATGGAGCAGAATGCCGAAGGGATAAAAGAAAACCGTTCTCTCATCGAAAATAACCGCGTGCTAATCGAAAAAAACAAACACGATATAGAAAAAAACGCTAAAAATATCACTACGAATTTAGAAAAAATAGACATCGATTTGGAGGACTAATCTTCCAAATTTTAATATCGCCCTAGGATCGCGCTTGCCGCCAGCTATTTTTTTAAAATTCTGTCAAAAATCAAATTTTCATTTGTGTAAACTAAAATTTTACGTTCGCCGCTTGCAAATTCATACTCTATGGATTGCAAAAATTTCTCCGCTCGCAAAGCCGTCTCGTTTAATTTCATACTAATTTCGTAATTTTGATTAGAGATCGCGTATCTATAAGGTTCGCAAAGAGCGATTAAATCAGGATCGAATTTTAAGCTATCCTGCACGCCAAATCCGTTGATCACGATCTTTAAACTAGTTACGCCCTCTAAAATTTTAACGTCTTGAAACACGAAATTTTCATCGTTTTTATCTGCCGCAAAAAATTCGCTTAGTCTCTTTTTGCAATCTTTAAACTTTAAATTTTCGACTTCTCCGCCGACTAAATCACTAAAATTTTCATCTTTTACGACCACGAAATTCCCTAAATTTTTAGTCGTTACGATCTCATAATCGCTAAAATTTCGCTCAAAATAAGCGCTTTTCATGCCATCTCCTCGCCTGCTACCCCAGTGCTCTTGCTATGAGTTCGATAGGGTTTTTGCATTTCACGTCTGAGCCGCCTATATGTAACGCATTTGAAATTTGCATTTTACAGGCGCTACACTCCGCGCTTACGATTTTTGCGCCCGAGTTTTTTATCATCTCGGATTTTCTTTGTCCGGCCGCGCGACTTAGGTGATATTTTTCAGACTGCATCGTCACGCCGCCAAAACCACAGCACTCGTTTGGGTCGTCCATTTCGGTCATTTCGTAGTTTTGAGCGAGCAGTTTGCGAGGCTCTTTAAAAACACCTTGCATTTTTCTAGCGTGGCAAGGGTCGTGATAGGTTACGGAGGTCAAATTTTTGTCTTTTTTAGCCAAAATTTCAGCCAAATTCGTAAATTTTTCAAAATACTCCGTCGCTAAAAATATCTTTTTGCTTACAGCTTTTGCGCGCTCTCGCCACTGCTCGTCATCATGAAAAAAGTGTTCGTAGTCGATCTTTATCATCGCCGAACAGGTCGCCTCCGGTACGATGATAGCATCTAGCTCTCCCAACATTTTTTCAAAATACTCTATATTTCGCTTTGCCAAAACCTCGACCGTCGCAAAATCCCCCGTAAAATACGCCGGCGCGCCGCAACAGGCCTGCTTTTTCATTAAATTTAAATTTAACCCAAGCTCGCGCGCTATCTTAACCAAAGCCTCGCCGATGCCAGTATACGCGTAGTTTCCCATACAGCCGATAAAAACTCCGATGGTTTTATCACCGCCGTTATCGATAAACTCGGCGTGCGAGTTTAAAAAGCTCTTTTTGCTAGCAGTGGGCAAAAGCCGCTCTTTTTTCACCATCGGCAGGCTAAATCTCGGACTCATCGCGCCTTCTCGGATCTTAAACGCGCAGCTTTGAAACACATATCCCAGCCTCGCGCAAAAGTCCATCACCGCGCGGTGGCGAAGCAACCAAAAAAACGCCTTTTTATACCACGCGATGCCAAATTTCTCCGCGATGTCGCGACGGACGTTTTCTATCGCCGTATCCACGCGCAAGGAGTTTGGACATACCTCGACGCAGCTCGTGCATAAAAAGCAGCTTTCAAAGATATTTTTCGCGCTTTTATCAAGCTTTAGCTCGCCGCGCTCGTAAGCTCCCACGAGATCCAAAAAACCGCGCGGAGAGGTCGTTTCGTCGGAGTTTATCTTGTGGATCGTGCAGACTTGGATGCATTTGCCGCATTTTACGCATTTATCTGAAATTTCGCTAAATTTAAACATGTCCGCCCATCAAACCGTTTTTGAAAATCGGCGTAAATTTTCCGGTATTTTTTTCAAATACGCGTCAAAGCACATCGCGATATTTCGGATGATTAGCGTGCCGGTCTCGTTTACGCTGATTTTTTCGGGCGTTACGGTTACGAATTCGCTCAAATTTTCAAGCTCGACCAAATCATCCTTAAAATACTCGAAAAATTTGATGTCAAATTTAGCCTCGACCGCTTTGATATCAAGCGCAAAGTTGCTCATCAGGCTCATTATTACGGCTTTTCTGATTAGATCGTCGCCAGTTAGATATATACCCTTACAATACGGCAAAACGCCGCTATCTAGGGCTTTTTCGTATTCGTCCATGTCTTTGAAATTTTGCGCGTAGTATCTTTGCCCCTCGCCGATGCTAGTTAGTCCGATACCGATAAGATCGGCTCCGCCCTTGGTCGTGTAGCCTTGGAAATTTCGGTGAAGCGTGCCGTTAGCAAGTGCGCAGAAAAGCTCGTCGCCCGGCTTTGCAAAGTGATCCATGCCGATCATTTTGTAGCCGTTTTTGATAAAAAACTCGGCCGTGTATTTTAAAATTTCAAGCTTGGTTTTGGGGCTAGGCAGAGTGGCTTCGTCAAATTTGCGCATAGATTTTTTTATCCACGGCACGTGCGCGTAGTTAAACACCGCAAGACGGTCGGGAGACAGCGTCAGAGCCTTATCCAGCGTCGCTTTAAAGCTATCTAGCGTCTGATACGGCAGGCCGTAGATCAGGTCCATATTTATCGAGTTTATGCCCTTAGCGCGCGCCATATCCACGGCGTTTTTGGTGATCTCGTAGGGCTGGATGCGGTGGATCTCTTTTTGCACCCGCTCGTCAAAGTCCTGCACGCCGTAGCTAACGCGGTTAAATCCGTGAGAGACGAGCACGTCAAGCTGCTCGGACGTTAAAAATCTCGGGTCGATTTCGCAGCTGATTTCAGCCTCTGGCGAGAAATTTTTAAATTTAGCCTTTATCATTTTTATGATTTCATCTAGCTGACCCGCGCCGTAGAATGTCGGAGTGCCGCCGCCAAAGTGCATTTGCAGCACAGGCGCGCTCGTGTCGAGATTTGCCGCCAGCAGATCAAGCTCTTTTTGCAGATACTGCATATAGCGCGTTTTGCGGTCCTCTTTGCTCGTATAAATTACGTTGCAACCGCAAAAATAACAGGCGCTGCGGCAAAACGGCAGGTGCAGATAAAGCGAAAGCGGGCGCGAGACGTCGCGGGTTTTTAGCTCCCGCAGGTAGTCCTCGTAGCTAAATTTATCGCTAAACTCGGGCGCGGTCGGATAGCTCGTGTAGCGCGGTCCCGGGCGCGAATACTTCACGTAAGCGTCAAAATCTATCATAGCGTTTTATTCCTCGCGTTTTTCATTAAATTCTGCATATCGACGAACAAATTTGGATACTGCTTTTTGATACCCTTTACCAGTTTTTCCAAATTTACGTCGATGCTTTTTTTGTTTTTATTTTTTGCGGCGATCTTGCGTATCTCGTCCATCGCCACGACCCAAACGTCGGCGAAATCTATCGGCACGTTCTGCCAAATCGTCTTTTCGAGCCTTAGCTCGAAATTTTCCTTTTGGACGTTGCGGTAGGCTTCGATGAGCTGTGAGAGCGATTTTAACGAAACCATCGTGTGCAAATTTTGATTTTCGTCAATGCCAAACCAAGGTTCCACTCCGTCCCACGAGCCGCTTTTTAGGCTGAGGCTCATTTGACTCGGATCGCTTGTCGGCACGATCTCAAATATCGTTTTCTCGCCCTCTTTTATCCCGAGCTCGCCTGAGATTTCATCTATTTTTTCGTATGTTTTTTGTAGATTTTTT
>NZ_CAJPMA010000121.1 GCF_905371695.1 uncultured Campylobacter sp.
TGTTTAAAGAATTTAGAACGAAATATCTAACGAATTTCTGGAACGTCGGGCAGGCGATGATTATCCTAGCCATCGTCGCAACCGTGTATTTCGGGATTTTCGGCGGCGGATGGGCGGTAACCGGCGAGATGACGCGCTGGGGCGGCGAGTTTTTGGAGCTTTTCGGGATGGATCTTAGCGGCTACTCCTACTACAAGATCACGAACCTTGACGGTAGCCCGCTCACACGCTTTGAGGGACTTATGCTAATAGGCATGTTTGTCGGCGCTACGATCGCGGCATTTATGGCAAATAAAGTCAAATTTCGCCTACCCGCAAGCAAAATTCGCGTTTTTCAAGCTATCGTCGGCGGCTTGCTTTCGGGATTTGGCGCGCGTCTAGCCTTTGGCTGCAACTTGCTTGATTTTTTCACCGGACTGCCGTATTTTTCGCTACATACATGGCTTTTTGCCGTGTTTATGGTGCTTGGCATCTACGTCGCCGTCAAGGTCGGCAAGCTGCCTATCTTTATGCCTAAAACCGAGCTTAAAAACTTCGGCCTAAAAGGCAAGGGCACGACGCACGACAAAGGCCGCGCCGACCGAAATTTCGCCATCGGCGTGATTATCGCGATTTTAGCGATTATCTGGTTTGCGTATCTTTTGATGCAGGCGCCGGCGCTAGATCTAAAAGTCAAGGCCAGCATCTTGCCGCTTGGACTACTTTTTGGACTAGTTTTCGGCTTTATCATCTCAAAGGGTCAAATTTGCTTTACTTCGTGCTTTCGCGACCTGTTTTTATTCGGCAGGGACGTCGCGACCAAGGGCGCTTTTTACGGCATGATAATCGCCACGCTCATCGTTTTCGTGCTGATGCTAAACGGCTACGTCGGCAAAGTTACGAATTTCTCGCCGGCGGTTGCGATCGGAGCGTTTTTGTTCGGTTTCGGCATCGTATTTGCGGGCGGCTGCGAGTGCGGCTGGACATATAGAGCCACCGAGGGACAGCTGCACTTTATGATCGTGGGCGTCGCAAACGTCGTAGGAACCATGGTGTTAGCTCTTAGTTACGATCTCATCCCGGCATGGATCAAAGACGGCCCAAAAATCCAGCTTTTAGAGGTATTCGGTCCGCTGGGCGGCTTAGCGGTAAATTTGTGTTTATTTGTTTCGGCGCTACTGCTGGTGTTTATCTACAAACGAAATTTCTTCGCCAAAGGAGGCTACTAAGATGCATGAAGACGATTTTGAAATAAGCTATACGCTCGATATCCTAGGCGAGGCTTGCCCGATGCCCGCCGTTGCGACGCTAGAAATCCTACCGAAAATGAAAAGCGGCGAGGTGCTAGAAGTGCTTTGCGACTGCCCGCAGGCGATAAACTCGATCCCTTACGACGCGAGAAACAGGGGCTTTGAGGTACTTAAAATCGAGCAAGACGGCCCGACGCTTAGATTTATCATCAAAAAGCCTTAGTTTAAATTTCGGCGCGGCGCAGGGTTTTTCTTTCCGTTCCGCGTTCGAGACTTTTTACCGTATCCAAAAAGGCTAAACGCCTAAATTTCCGAAATATAATTTAAGTAGTAAAAGTAGAATAGGGGGCAAAGCCCCCGAGATTATTTTACGTTAAAGCTTTTTTGCGCTAGATCGTAGTCGGTTTGCGTTTCGTTATACATATTTTCGCTAATTACCGCCGCTAGCGCGCATTTGCCGCCAAGCACCACTCGGTAAGGCGTGTAGATCGTAGCTTGCCCGCCGGCATCTAGTTTATAAAAGCTTATCACGCGATCGTCTTTGATCGTTTGATACGAAATTTCGAGCGAATTTTTAACCGCTTCTTTACGCGCGATAGGGCTTAAATTTTCGTTTATCGCTTCAAAGCACGCGCTCGTTATCTCGTTTATTACGCCGACTTTTATACCGCTTTTAGCCGACAGCTCGACTTTGGAGAAAATTTTATCGCCTATTTTTAACTCGTCGAGATTGATCTCTTTGCCGTTTTCGTTTACGAACGTGCGGTAAATATCAAGCTCACGCGGCTCTTTTTTGTGTCTTTGCAGCGGCACGTAGGCGTTTGAGCTGACGCTAATAAACATAGGCGCTTGCGGCTCGATCTTAAACGCGCCGTCCTTACTCGTAAAGCCTACGCTTAATTTGCCTTCGAATTCGTCCGTTTTACCGTCGTAAGAGAGCTTAAATTTCGCGGGCTTTTTATCGTCGCCGAAATACGCTCTAATCGCTTGCAGCGCAAACGCCCGCTCTTGCGTGGAGGCGGCGCTATCTAGCTTTTCTATTAAAGAATTTGCCAGCGCGTCCGAAAATTCGTTTTTCTCGAAATAGCTAGCGTGCAGATAAAGCACGAAGGCTTTGTCGCGCAGCTGCGAGCCGAAGTCTAGTCCGTCGCCGTATTTTTCGTTCGTTTCTACGTTTTTTAGCGCGCTTTTAGCCTCGTCGTCAAGCCCCGCCATTTTTAGCGTCGCGGCCATTAAATACCTTGAAAGAGCGCTGCGTTTATACTCCTTGGCGTCGTAAATTTGATTGATTTCCGAGCGATCGAACGAGCCTAATTTAGCCTTTACGTAAAGCGCGTAGATAGCAAATTCCCCGCCGACGCTAGTGCTAAGGCCGTTAATTATGCGCTTTTTCGTATTGGCGTCTAGTTTAAAGCCGCCTTTATCAAGCTGGCTTAGCACGTCTGCGGCATAGATCGAAGCAAATAAATTTACGTCGCTCATCTCGTTCCAATAGCCGAAAAATCCTCCCTTTTTCTGCATTTTAAGAAGCTCGCTTATACCTAGCTTTATAAAGCGCTCGCGGTCTTTGGCCTCGTCGTCGTTAGCTGGTTTTGCGTTTAGAAGCGCTAAAAGCTTGCTGGCTCGCTGCTCGGCGCATCCGTAAGGATAGGATATCAAATTTTTAGATAAATTCGTAAGCAAGCTCGACGCCGACGTCGAAGCGTCGATATTTATAGTAGTAAAGCCTTTTGGAAGCTTAAATTCCCGCGCCGAGCTCAGGCTTACGCTTTTTGCGTAGGTGCTTAAAGGATAAGGCGGTATGACGTCTAAATTTTGAACGCTGCTAAACGTATGCGATCCGTCGTCGGCTAGAATTTCAAAATTCGCCTTACCGCGCTCTTTGGCCTTAACAAGTAAGCGTAAATTTTTGTTTTCTTGCGCTTTTAGCGTTACGTTTTTATCGCTCGTAAGCTCTAAATTTTCGCTTGATTTTACCGCGATCGTTACGTTTTTATCCTGCGCGGTCGTATTAATTAGCCTTAGGCTAGCCTCGATCTCGTCGCCTTCTAACAGATACGCTAGCACGCTAGGTTTAACTACTACGTCATCCTTTACTACTACCTGCGAGCTAGCAGCGTTTATCTGCGTAGCGGTCGCCGCGATAGCGTCTACGCGGATAGCGGAGTTAAAGCCGCTAGGCGTTTTAAACTCGTAGCTTGCCTCGCCGTTTGCGTCCGCTTTTACTCTTGCGGCTAGGGCGAAGGTTTTTATATTTTTCTTATCGACTAGGCTATCGTGCTTTTCAAGCATCGCAGACATCCTCATCATAGCCGTATCGCCGCCGAAATTTAGAGTCTTGCCCGCTACTTTGTACCCTGTTAGCTCGTCGTAAAAGTCGTAATCAAATACGCCGTCGGCTAATTTGACGTCAAAAAATTTAAGCGGAGTCGGCGAGCTTTGGTTTGTTATATTTAGTACGCCCAGATCTACCGCAAATATGCTCACGTCGGCGTTAGGCGCGGTTTTTACGGAAATTTTAACGTTTTGGTTGCTCCTTACGGTTTGCGGCGCGTCGATAGCTACCGAAACGGCGCGTTCGGTTTTATCCGCGGCGGCGTAGGTTTTAGCGTGCGTTCTAAACGGAGCGACGCCGCCGTCTGCCAAGCGGAATATCGTAACGCTCGCGTAAA
>NZ_CAJPMA010000122.1 GCF_905371695.1 uncultured Campylobacter sp.
AGATGATTTTTTACAAAATATAAACAACCTTTTAAATTTTACGGCTTTAAATTTGCATGCTTCTCCGCTGGAAACGCTCTTGCAGGGCTCTAAATTTAGCGGAGAAATAGGCGCTTACAGCGAAACTAGGCGGGTAATTAGCGGGACTAAAACGACGTATTTTAACGACACTTCGTGGCTGGTGGGCTCAGCGGCGCTAAATTACGAACTTAGCTTCCTAGGTGCGCTAAAATTTAGCCTGGGCGGACGCGGTAGCGTACCGATCTATGAAGGCGACAGAAACTACCGCACGCTGCACGGCAAGGGCGATAGCACGGAGCGAATTTACGAGGGCGACAGGGCGCTTTTATCGCAGCTGTTTTTGGGCTACGACGACGGCGTAAATACCCTAAAAATCGGGCGATTTGAAATGATAAACGACTGGTCGAGCAAGATCCAAGACGGCGTGCGGGTAACAAGCGCGGCGGCGCCTAATTTACTCCTTGACGCAAGCTATTCTAAAAGGCGCGGAAGGGCTTATTTAAAGGAAATGTGGGGCTTTACGAAGCTAAACGAGGGTCGAGGGATTTTTAACGCGGGAGCCACGTATAAACAAGGCGGCGCATCGGTTAAAATTTACGCGCTTTACGCAAGCGAACTATTTAGCGCGCTAGGCGGCAAAATATCTTACGAAAGCGGCGGTTTTCAAAGCGGCGCGGGCGAGATGAAGCTAGGCTGGATGCTGCACTACGCAAGAAGCGACGAGAGAAAACAAAGCGGCGACGGAAGTTTGGTGGAGGCTAAAATTTACGGCGTTTTAGAGGGTGCCAAGCTTACCTTGGCTTACGTAAAATCTGGCAAAAGCGTAGGCTGGGGGAGTATGAATTTAGCCGGCGATCAAATCGTTTTTTTCGAAGAAGGCGACGTGATATACGAGCGCGACGCAAGGACGTATTACGCGGCGTTTGATACGAAGATAAAAAAGCTAAATTTAGGAGCGCTTTTAGGCACTACGAAGTATAGGTTAAAGCGCGCGGACGATAAAACCTACCGCCAAAACGAGCTAACCGCGAGACTAGGCTACGAGATCACTAAAAATTTAAGGGCGTTTGCGACGTTTGATCGGACGTTTAAAGCGCAGCCTAGATACCCTGCGATGATGCAAATAAGCGCGGGCCTAGTTTATAGCTTTTAGCAAGCTTGCGGTGCGCAGGCGGCATTGTTTGATTAAATTTAGCAAGCTTAAAGCTTGCTAAACGCGCGCCGTTTGCCGTAAATTTTGCCTACCTTTCGCGCGCTACTAAAATTCCGCTAAAAATAACCAAAAATATTCCGAAAAACGCCGCGGCGTCCGGTAGCGTATCTCCCATAAAAAAGCCCACTACTAGCGAGAATACGACGTCCATATAGCTCACCGCCGCGACCGTGCCCGCCTTTCTCACCGCCGCGTAAGCCTTCGTCATAAAAAGCTGAAAATAAAAGCCCGCAAGTCCCATTAGCACGATGAGAACTACGCCTTTAAGGTCGGGTACCGCAAAAGGCGAAAGCAAAAAGTCAAGCTGTTTTATCTCTATCCATTCGGCAGCGCCCATCAACGCAAGCGGCAAAAACGTCCCCCACGCCATAAAGCTAAGCACGATGACGTTAGTGTCGTAGGCCTTTCGCAACTTCCTTACGCTAAGCATCGCAAGCGCCGCGCCCACGCCGCTCCAAAGGCCCAGCCAGTCGGATTTACTAATGCCGAGATTTGGCTGAATGATAAATAAAATTCCGATAAAACCTAAAAAAATAGCGAACCAACCGCGGCGACTAAGCGCTTCGCGTAAAAAAACCGCCGCAAAAATCGCCGTAAAAATCGGACTCGTCTTTTGAAAAGTATAAGCCGCGCCTAAATTTATGTGAGCGATGTTGTAAAAAAGCGCGAAAAGCGCGACCGTGCCGATAAATCCGCGAAACATCAGCATGCCGAATTCCCCGCCGCTTTGGCGGATCGGCAGACGGCGGTAAATTACGAAAATTACGGCTATTAAGCCGACTAAATTTCTAAAAAATACGACTTCAATGCTTGGCATCTGAGCGCTTAAAAGCTTCGCAAAAGCCCCGACGCCCGCAAAAAACATACAAGCTACGATCATATAATAAGCGCCTAAATGACGCATTAAAAATCTATGAAGCAAAATTTTCCTTTAAAAATTTGGCGTAATTGTAATGCAAGCCCGCTTAAATTTATAAATAAAATAAGTCAAATTCTGTATAATAAGGCGATTTTAAAGGAAAAATTTTGCAAAAATTTATATTAATCGGAAAACCAAACGTCGGTAAAAGTTCGCTTTTTAACCGCCTAGTCGGTCGCCGCATCGCCATAACCAGCGACGTAAGCGGTACCACGAGGGATACGAACCGAGCCGTGGCGCAAATTAACGGCAAAGAATGCGTAATTATCGATAGCGGTGGGTTAGACGACAGCAGCGAACTATTTCGCAGCGTCAAGCAAAATACTCTTGCGTGGGCGAAAAATTCCGACGTCATAATCTACATGGTAGACGGCAAAATGATGCCCAGCGACGAGGACAAAGCCCTATTTTACGATCTTTTAAGGTTAAAACTACCCACCGCGCTGGTTATTAACAAAATCGATAGCAAAAAAGACGAGCAACGTGCGTGGGAATTCGCAAATTTCGGCGCGAAGGTCGTATTTAACGTCTCCGTTAGCCATAACGACGGCATAGACGAGCTTACGGACTGGATGAGTAAATTTATCCCCCAACCTGCCGTAAGCGCCGATAATAGCGAGGATTTCGACGAATTTTTAGAAAATTTTAACGACGAAGGCGAGATAGATACCAGCGTGGATTACGAGAGCAAAAATATCCGCGTAGGCATCATCGGACGCGTAAACGTAGGCAAAAGCTCGCTTTTAAACGCGCTGGTTAAGCAGGCGCGCTCGGTCGTAAGCGACACGGCGGGTACGACGATAGATCCCGTAAACGAAATCTACGAGCACGAAGGGCGGGTTTTCGAGTTCGTCGATACCGCCGGCATCCGACGTCGCGGTAAGATCGAAGGCATCGAGCGTTACGCGCTAAACCGCACGGAGAAAATTTTAGAGCAAACCGATATAGCGATTTTGGTACTCGATAGCTCCGAGCCGCTAACCGAGCTTGACGAGCGTATAGCGGGACTGGCGGGTAAATTTCAGCTAGGCGTAATCATCGCACTAAACAAATGGGATAAAAGCGACGCAGAGTTCGATAAGCTCGCGTTTGAAATTCGCGATAGATTTAAATTTTTAGCCTACGCGCCGATAATCAGCGTCAGCGCACTGGGCGGAAAGCGCATACACAAGCTCTATCCGTTGATTTTGGAAGTTTATAAAAATTTCACGCAAAAAATCCAGACTTCGCGCCTAAACGAAGTAATCTCGGACGCGACGAAACTCCATCCGCTACCGCACGACAAGGGAAGATCGGTCAAAATTTACTACGCCGCGCAGTTTACCTCCGCGCCGCCTAAAATAGCGCTTATTATGAATCGCCCTAGCGCGTTGCATTTTAGCTACAAGCGCTATTTAATCAATAAACTTCGCGAGAATTTCGAGCTTTCGGGTACGCCTATCGTGCTAATCCCTAAAAAACGAGGCGCAAACGATGAAGAAGAGCAATAACGTCCTTCTAATCGGCTTTATGGGCGTAGGCAAAGGCACGGTCTCGCGCGAGCTAGCCAAAAGCCTAAATATGCTGCTGCTTGACACCGACGATTTGATAGAAGTCGCGCAAAACCGCAAAATTCGCGAAATTTTCGCGCAGGAAGGCGAGGAGTATTTCAGGGATTTGGAGCGCAAAACGGCAAAAAATTTAGCCGCTAACGTAAAAAATTCGATCATCGCGTGCGGCGGCGG
>NZ_CAJPMA010000123.1 GCF_905371695.1 uncultured Campylobacter sp.
AAATTCGTCGATTTTGGGCTCTAAAAATTCTAATGACGCGGGTAAATTTAGATGATAATTTTTGATAAATTCTATCGTCTGCGTCGCTTTTTCCATATTAAGGCCGGTAGCATGGCTAGCGATGCTAAAAATGGCGTATCCAAGCGGCGCGATAAATAGTAAAAATAGCACGATCGCGGAAAGCGCGGCGCTTAGCGTGTGGCGATTTTTGGTTAGGGCTAAAATTTTGACGTTGATATTTGACGTGGCGACAGCTAAAAGCGCGGCGATTAGCATATTTAGCAAGAACGGCTTAAATAGGTAAAGCACGAGCGCGAGCGCGAAAAATACTAAAAATCCAAAAAATATCCTGCTATTTTTCATCTTTTTCCTTAGGCGAAATTTTGCGCGATTATACCAAAAACGGGCTAAATTTCGCCGTCGCTCGCCGGGTTAAAATTTAGTTTAGCTTATATTTAATTTTAAGCGATTTTTTTCCGTTTGGCGCTCTGTCCGAAGCATTTTACGAGAAGGGTGATTTTGAGGTCGTTTATGGTTTTAGCGCGGATAACGGCGGTTGGTGCGTAGGTATGAGGTGCTTTATGTAAGGAATATTGCCTTATTGTAGGAGGCGGCGCAAACCGAGGCAAGACGGAGAAAGGTCTGTATGCCGTAATCTCAAATATTAGATAATGCGAAGCAAAGCGGCCGAAAGAGTATAAAACGAGAGCGTCGTAAAATAATGTATAAAGACAAGGCAGACGTATGAAATTTTATCGCTTATCTATTTTTACGCCAAATACGGCGACGATGAATCCGTAAAATTAAAATTCGGCGAACAGAAAGATTTTCAAACTTGGATGTGCAGTCCTATTTTAGAAGTTAAAGTTGGTACCGATAAAGGCGCTTGGACTTTTAGTTTTAGATAAAATTTCAAATTTCGGCGCTTTGATTTGCTTTCGCGCCGAAAATTTTTTAGCTCCGTAAAATTTTGCAATCGAGCCGAAACACTTTCAAGTTTCCGCCTCACTCGTCAAATAACCCTTTTTCCGTATCCCCGTCAAATTTGAGCTTAAACACCTCGTAGGCTTTGGCGCTAGCTAGCCTGCCTTTTGCCGTACGCTCGATGTAGCCGTTAGCGAGCAGATATGGCTCGATCACGTCCTCGACCGTACCCTCGTCCTCGCTCAGAGCCGCTGCGATCGTGCTTAGCCCCATCGGTCGGCGTTTGGCGGCGAGTAGGATTTCTAGGTACTTGATATCCATCTCGTCAAAGCCGATGTCGTTTACGCCAAGCGCGTCTAGAGCCTCTTTGGCGCGAGGTTGCGAGATAACGGCTTCGTCGTTTACCTCGGCGAAGTCTCGTATGCGCTTTAGCAGCCGTAGCGCGATCCTAGGAGTGGCGCGCGAGCGGGCGGCGACCTCGAGAGCGGCGGCTTTTTCGCACTCTTTGCCCAGCTTCACCGAGGCGATCTGCACAATACGAGCTAGCTCCTCTCTGATATAAAACTGCAGCCTAAAATCCATGCCGAAGCGATCCCTAAGAGGCGCCGAGATCATACCCGCGCGCGTCGTAGCGCCGATGAGCGTAAATTTAGGTAGGTCGATCTTGATGGTCTGCGCCGCAGGTCCGGAGCCGATGATGATATCTAGACGAAAGTCCTCCATCGCCGGATACAGCACCTCCTCGATCGCAGGGCTTAGCCTGTGTATCTCGTCGATAAACAGCACGTCGCCCTCTTGGAGATTGGTTAGCACCGCTGCTAGATCGCCGCTTTTTTCTATCATCGGAGCGGCCGTCATCTTGATACTCACGCCCATTTCGTTTGCGATGATGTGCGCCAGCGTCGTCTTGCCAAGGCCCGGCGGCCCGTAGAAAAGCACGTGGTCTAGGCACTCGCCGCGCTTTTTGGCGGCCTTTATAAAGACGCCTAAATTTTGCTTGATCTTTTCCTGTCCGATGTAGTCCTCAAAGCGCGTGGGGCGCAGCGACACCTCAAAATCGTTTTCAAAGCTTATTTTTTCTATTTCGACTATTCTATCCATTTTTACTCTTCGTACTCAAATTCGGCGCTTGGAAATTTTCGCATTTTTACTTCGTTTGCATAAGCCTGCACCGCTTTGCGTACTAAATTCGCGCCCTCTAAGTAGCGTTTGGCGAATTTGGGCCGAAAATCTTCAAGGAAACCCAGCATATCGCTCCAAACAAGTACCTGTCCGTCTACCTCCGCGCCCGCGCCGATACCGATGATAGGTATTTGTACGCTCCTTGCTATCTTTGCGGCGACGCTGCTAACCGTACCCTCAATCACCGCCGAAAACGCTCCCGCCTGCTCGATGGCTAGCGCGTCCCGGATTAAATTTTCGGCGTCCTCTCCGCGTCCTTTTATCTTATAGCCGCCTTCAAAGCGCACTTGTTGGGGCCTAAGCCCGACGTGCCCCATTACGGCGATGCCTTCGGAGGTTAGGCGAGCTACGGTAGGCGCGATGCGCTCGCCGCCTTCGAGTTTTACGGCGTCTGCGCCGGCTTTTATAAATTTAGCCGCGTTTTTTAGGGCGGAGTTTTCGTTAAAATAGCTGCCAAACGGCATATCGGCTACTAAAAGCGCTCTTTTTAGTCCCGCTCGGACGGCTTTTACGTGATATTTCATCGCTTCTACGCTTAAATTTAGCGTATCTTTTTGGGCGTTAAAACTCATATTTAGGCTATCGCCCACTAAAATAATGTCCGCATAATCGTCGAAAAGCCGCGCAAATAGGGCGTCGTAGGCGGTTAGCATGACTATGGGCTGCTTGTTTTTCTTGTCCGTTATGTCGTTTACGGCGATATTTCTTTGAATGTTAGACATAAAAGCTCCAAAATTTCGTCTCGAAGTTTTTAATTTTATCAAATTTTTGCTACAATTGCGACAATTTTTTAAGGATGGAAATTATGGGGATATTAAAAAGACTGGAAGTCGATTTTTCTTATGATATCGTGGAGGAATTTCTAGGTCATTTTACTTTAATGTGCGATCTTATGGAGCCTTTAATCGTCGGACTAGAACACCAAAATAGATATAAAGAAAACATCAACGAGCTTTTTAGAATTTTTCATAATATTAAATCCGCCGCGGGCTTTATGCACATTGATCCGGTGTTAAAGTTAACCACGCTTTGCGAGGAGGTCTGCGAAGAAGCCAGACTAATAAGCGGTCCCGCAAATAGCGAATTCGTCGATTGGCTTTTATTAGTAAGCGATCAGTTTAAAAAATATAAAGAAGATATCGAACGCGACGCGGAGTATTTTAGTATCCTAGAACCTCTTATTATAAACATTCCTACTAAGCTTGACTAAAATTTTAAAACGCGGTAAAATACCGAGCTTTTTACTACGCGGGGACGACTTGGCTTCGACGGGAGCGGAGCGGTCACGGCTGCATGTCGCTTTGGACAAAGCGTAAAAAGTCCAAACTTAAATTTAAACGCAAACAACGTTAAATTTGCTCCTGCTTACGCAAAAGTAGCGTAAGTTCAGTCGAGCCTCGCGCTTTTGATGCTATCTAAAAAAGTCCGCGAGTAACCTAGATAGCGTAGGCTTTTGCACTGACGACGCAATGGCTGAAATTTCGTCTTAGTCTAAATTTCGGTTTTGGAAAGTGAGCCTTTTTAGATGAAATTTCCACTTTTACTAAACATGTAGATGCTTTGGTTGTTTTGTTTTCGGACAGGGGTTCGATCCCCCTCGTCTCCACCAGATAACATTTTCACCAGCTATCAAAAGACCCCAAAAATCCCCTAAAATACGAACATTTAAAAG
>NZ_CAJPMA010000124.1 GCF_905371695.1 uncultured Campylobacter sp.
AGCTCGTTTTTACGAAATTTTGCACGATAGCGAACTAGGCGAGCTTGAAGTGGGCGCAAGATACGCGTGCGAAGTCACCGACGCGCTAGACGGCAAGCTAATCGCAAGAGCGATCAGACGCGTATAAGTTAAGCTTGGCCGCGTAAAATTAAGGCGTAAAGATGAACCAAACTCCTGAAAATTTAGCGGCGAAATTTAGGATAAATAAAGACGCGCTCGCGCTTTTGCGAAGCGGGCGAAATTTGCTCGCCTTTTCTCACGGCGTCGATAGCACCGCTCTTTTTTATATTCTGCAAAATTTAGGCATTAAATTCGATCTTGCGATTATGGACTACGGCGCGCGCACACAAAGCAGGGACGAGGTCGCCGCCGCGCGAGAGCTAGCAAGCGAATTTAGCAAGCGAATTTTCGTGCGGGAGGCGCGGGTTTTGGGCGCGAATTTCGAGAGTAGGGCGCGTGCGGCCAGATACGCGTTTTTTGACGAAATTTGCGCGAGCGAGGACTACGGGAATTTGATTTTAGCTCATCAACTAGATGATAGATTCGAGTGGTTCTTGATGCAGTTTTCAAAAGGCGCGGGATTAAACGAGCTAATCGGAATGGGCGAAATTTCCTCTCGCGGCGACGTAAATTTAGTACGACCGCTTTTAAACGTAAGCAAGCGCGAGCTAAAATTTTGGCTCGACGATCACGGGATAAAATATTTCGTAGACGATTCGAATTTTAACGAAAAATTTAGCAGAAACGCATTTAGACGCGATTTTTCCGAGCCTTTTTTAGCGCGGTTTAAAAGCGGCGCGGCAAGAAGTTTTGAAATTTTAGAGCGCGATGCGCGGGTATTGGAGCCTAAAATTTTAAGTGCGAGCAAGCAAGCTTATCTAGTAAAGGCGGACGCAAATTTTATTAGAGGTGTAGATAAAACGTGTAAAATTTTGGGCGTGCTTTTAAGCGCGGCGCAGCGAAGAGAGTGTGAACGATGTCTGCAAAAAGGCGTGGATTTCGCGCTGGCGGGCAAGGTCGCGATCGGCGCTAGTTCGCCGCTGCCGAGGCGCGAAAATTTCACCGTGCCGGTAGGGCAAACGGAAAGAAAGCCGCAAGCCGAGCGCGAAAAATTTATTTTAATTACGCCTTACGTCTCGAAAATCAAAATGGATAAAAAATTTAAAGAAGCGTGCAGGACGGCGAAAATTCCGCCGATTAACCGCGGATTTTTATTCTCGCGTGGCATTTCGCCTAGCGAAATTTTAGCTAGTTTTGCGGATTAGCTCCGTAAATTATCACGTTAAATTTTATATTTATCCGCTCGCCGTCGCTACTCATCATTACCGGGAAATCGGTCTTTGCTATACTTTCGTATTTTTCTAGCGCGTCTAGAAAGTCGTAGAATTTTTGCGGGTCTTTCGTGGAAGCTTCGACGCTCAGTCCGTATTTGTAAAATTTTTCTTTATTTGCGGGCTCGTCCATATCGGATATTTTGACGTCGTTAAGGTATGTCGATACGAATTTTACGAAATTTTGCCTATTAAATTTCGCTTCGTAAGCGATAATCATGTCTTTATATTTTTGCTTCGTATTTTCTAGGGTTTCAAGCTTGGCGTCGTGCGTTTGCTTTACTTTTAGATACGCTGCCGTTTGCGATCGATTTTGCGCCGATAGCACCCGGTAGTCTTTAATGCCGGGCAAGATAAACGCAAAAACCATCCCGAAACAGATGACCACGAACGCTAATACGAAAATTAGCAGCTTCATAATATCTATGCGTTCTAAACTCGTATCTTTTTTACTCATTGTAACCCTCTGGGTTATTGATTTTATTCGTGCTTACGAAGCTAAACCAGCCGTTGTCTGTACGGAAAAAGCTCGTGTGTGACGTCGTAAAAAGCGATTTTAGGGGCGAAGCTAAAAGCTGATTAAACACGTCTTTGCTAGGCGTTACGCCTTTTATTATAAGCGAAGTTCGGTCGAATCTTATTTCATCGATCGTGATGCTATTGGGCACCAGCTCGAATAAATTTTGCAAGCTTTTTTTAAGGATTGTATTTGAAGCGTAAAGATCGACGCCGTATCCCGTCCGCTCGTCTAACAGCTCGTTTGCTTTATCTATTTGAAGGATTCTGGCGCTTAAATTTTCTTGCTGGACGGCTAAGTCGGCAGTATTCTTGCCTAGTAGATAGTTTTTGTAGGTTATTACGAGGCTTGCGCTAAGAAGCACTGTAAAAACGCCGCAGATAAACAATATCCAAAGTCTGCTAAACGCGCTTAAAAGCTTTCTTGGTTCGTATTTGATGAAGCTAAAATTATCCATTTGCTATTTCTTTCATCATTAATTCGTTCATAACTTCAAGCGTTTTAATCGGGTGCGCCGAGGCTTCGACTAAGAGTTCCGACTGCAAATATTGTAAAAACGTAGCGCTCGTTTTATCCTCGTCTAGCACTACGATCTGCTCGATAAAATCGCCTTCGTAAAGCGGGTTTGCGTAAAATTCGGCGATCGCGGCTTTAATATAGCTAAACATATTCATATCGCGCCCGAAAATTTCGACCGATCTTCCCACGTCTACGGATGCGGGCATATTTATGTCGTAATTTAGATCTTCAAAATCCTGTGCGCCGCCGCTATCTCCGTTTATTAGATCATCCAGGCTTTGAAAATCGTCTTGCAGCTGCGCGTCGTCTTCTTTTTCGATGACGTTATCGATATCGGTTATATCTTCTTCTTTGAAATTTTGGCTCGCTTCGTCGTTTTGTTCCGCCTCGTCGATTTTTACGAAAGTGGCTAATTTCATTTTCTTGTCTTTAAAAATACAAAGCGTGAAGGAATTTTGGCGGCTATATGCGTAAAGCGTAGTTTTTGCCGAGATTACGCGCTTTGATAACTCGTAAAATAGCACGGCGATAGGCGAGTAAATTAGATCAATCTCGTCTTTACCGAGCGTATCTTTTGCGGAGTTTACGGCTTCCTTATCGGCATAAATGCTCCAACTATCTTGCATTTTTAAAGTCGCGATATCTTTGGCTTGGATATTAAATTTCGCAAAATCGTCCCTGATTACGGTAGGTATCGCGCCGTGGGTGACGAAGTTGAAAAATAACGAGATATAAACCTCCGAGTACGCTTTTTCAAGAGCTCTTACGTAGTTTAATATTTTTTGATTTAGCGCCTTTTCGTCGGAGTCGGAAATTTTAGTATCGATCGTTTTTATAAGCTTTTGCGCGCGAAAAACTCGTCCGTAAAAAGAGCATTCAGACCCTTCTATCGCGACGCTTAAATATAATTGCGAGAAAAAATTACGTATCGAAAACGACATCAACTTCCTTATTAACTAAACAAATCGCGCCATAATATCTAAAAAACGCTTAAAAAAGCTCATTTTTAACCCGCGCGAAATTTTCTTTCATATTTTTAGCGTCGTTTTTTAGCCCCCGTTCTACCAGCGGGCTATTCGGTAGCTCGCCGTAGCTTTCGATCATCACGTCGCACATTAATAAAATTCGCTTTTTATCGGCGGGTAAAATTTGCGTCAAGCCCATCTTTTTTATCACAGACGCGTAACGTTCGCCTTCGTCTAAATAAGAACGAAATTTAAGAGAATTTCGGCTTTGATTTACGAGCGTCGCCGCCATTTTATTGTAGGCGTCTAATCTTACCGCCTCGCTGCTAAGTTCGAACGCTTTTTTAAAATCGCCGGTTTGATAGTAAAATTTAGCCT
>NZ_CAJPMA010000125.1 GCF_905371695.1 uncultured Campylobacter sp.
AGAATATATTCCAGCGGTTGAAAAAGGCTGCAAAGAAGCGCTTCAAAACGGCGTACTTGCGGGCTATCCGGTCGAAGACGTTAAAGTTACGCTATATGACGGAAGCTACCACGAGGTCGACTCTTCTGAAATGGCGTTTAAACTTGCCGCTTCAATGGGCTTTAAAGAGGGTGCTAGAAAGGCGGGAGCCGTCATTCTTGAGCCTATCATGAAAGTAGAAGTAGAGACGCCTGAGGAGTACATGGGCGACGTTATCGGAGACCTCAATAAGCGTCGCGGTCAAGTTAATTCAATGGACGAAAGAAGCGGAAATAAGGTAGTTACTGCATTCTGCCCGCTTTCGACCATGTTTGGATACTCTACCGACCTACGCTCTCAAACGCAAGGACGTGCGACGTATTCTATGGAATTTGACCACTATGATGAAGTTCCAAAGAACGTTAGCGAAGAAATTATTAAGAAAAGAAACGGCTAATCGCCGAAAATTTGCCGCCTCGTATGGGGCGGCTTTTTAAATTTTACCTATATTCGAAATTTTTATACTTTTTGATATTCTCGTCCTCATAGCTCAGCTGGATAGAGCGCAGAATTCCTAATTCTGAGGCCACAGGTTCAAATCCTGTTGGGGACACCATTATATTATTTACGCTAGTTTTTCTTAATTTATATCCTTTTACAAAACTACGATAAAATCGGCTTTTAATGGAGTTTTTAATTTATCTTAATGTAGCTTAATGTATATTTATTTTTAAATTAATTGTGCTTTTTATTGTGCTATCGCTTTAAATTTGCATATAAATTTTATATTTTATTGTGCTTTTTAAATTTGCTTAGGCTTATGAAATGCCCGATAATTCGAGCTTTCGAGCCAAAAAACTAAGCACAGTAAAAAGCACGATAAACGACGCGAAAGGGCTAAAATGAAAATTAAAATTCTAACGGCGACGCAGGTCAAGGCGCTAAAATATAACGGCGGCGGGAGCGTCACGAGACACGCCATAGATACTACTTGCAAGCTTTATTTATTTTGCGCCGGTAGCGGAGCTAAAACGTATAAATTTAGAAAGAGCGGCTCGACTTATGAAAATATCGGCGATTACGACAATATAAGCCTGGCCGAAGCGAGAGAGAAAGCCAAAGGGTTTTATAAGGCCGAGGCCGCGGGCGAGCTTATCGCAAAAGAGAGTAAAAGCGTTTCGGAGGTCTTTTTTATGTGGCTCGATAACGTAAAAATCCCTCAAAACACGCAAAATCGCGCCGAAAAAAGAAGGAAGTTAATAAATAGGGTAAATAAATGGCTATTAAAGCCGCTCGGAGATAAACCCGTAGGCGAGCTTAAAAAGGCCGATATCGTTAAACAAACTACGCAAGTGGGCTTGATGAGCTATACGACCGCGGTTAAATTTCTACCGATACTTCGCGATACGCTAAAATACGCGAAAGCTAACGGGTATATAAAAGAGTATTCTTTCGCGCTCGAGCTTATCGACGACGCGGCGGCGATCTACCCAAAAAGCGGCGTAACGCATAGAAAAGCGGTGATAGACGAAGATAGATTAAGAGAGATTATCGGGATAGTAAAGCGAAGCGAATTAAAGCGGAGTATTAAAAATTTATTCTTTTTAAGCCTTGTTACGGCGCAGCGCCCGCATCAGATAAGAAACCTTACCTGGAACGCGGTAGATTTGGAAAAGGGCTTTTTAAATTTTAGCGAGACGGACAATAAAACGAGGCTTAACGCTCGTATCCCGCTCCCTAAGCAGGCCGTAGCCATACTCGAAGATCAGTTAAAATTTAAAGAGAACGATTACGTATTTAGTTCGGCTTATTTTACGCCTAAAAGCGGCTGGGCCTTGTCGGAAAACGTCTTGCAAAAGGCTATAAAATCTTTGGGCATCGACGATTTACACGCGCACGGCTTTCGCTCGATGCTCTCCACTTTTGCGACGAGGGCAAGCGAGAGGGTAAACGGCGAGGTAAGGGCGAAATTCGAGAAAAGGATAATAGACGAAGTGCTTTTGCATACGCCTAAAAGCGAGGTGGATAAGGCGTATTTTCGGGATTTTAACTCATCCGAGCATTTACGCCTTTTGCGGTGGTGGGCCGACTTTTTAGCGGGATTAGGGGCTTTTGACTAGCTTTTTTAGATCGGCTTTTAGCCAATCAAGAGGGTATCTTATCCGCCCGTTTATCGTTATGAAGCGCGGCGTGTATTCCCATTTGCCGGCGTATTTTTTCATCCGCATTTTAGCCAGAATATTACTTTTAGGGCTAAACCCCAAAAACGCCAAAGTCTCTTTTTCGGTAAGGTATTTTTTATCGCTCATTTTTACTCCTTTATTTGATTTATCGTGATGACGATGCGGCTAAGCCGTCCGTCGTCTAGCTTTTTTATCTCGCGCGTTATCCACGCTATTTTGGCGCGGCGCGCGGTTTGCTCGTCCGCCGCTTCGTTGTGCCGCTCGCAAAATTTAGCCAGCCGGGTTAGGGCGGCTTTTTCTTTTTCTTTTTCTGGGCTACTCATTACTATTTATCTTATCCTCCTAAAATTTCGTTTCTCTCCATAAAAAAGCGGTCGTCGTCGCTTGCATACGCCATAACAAAAATGGCGGCGTCTTTTAGTTCTGCTGTAGTCATATTTTGCCTTGTAGTAAGCGGAAATTAATCCCGCGATTTGTATAATTAGAAGTTGTTTTTTGTAGCCTTTTTGTAGGAGATTAGGCTACTTTAAATATCTGCTTTAAAATTTCCGTGCTGTAAGTATTTATGCGCCCGTATCTAGGGTCGATAACCGCGCCCATAAACGCCCCTTGCTCGTCGCTCAACTTTTTAGCCCTTTTGCCTAGGCTCGGTATATGATAGCCTTTTTGCGAAATGCCGTGTAAATTCATAAAAGCGATAAGCGTCATATAATTATCGTTGTTTAAAAGGCGGTTTATATTGTGCTTGGCTTTTAGCTGCTCTTTGCGTATCTCCTCGGTCTTGGTTTCTAGCGCAGCCGTTCGCCTCTCGTGTTCAACTAATAACGCCGCGCTCTGCGCTAAAATTTCGGCTTGGGTTAGCGGGATAACTTTCTGCTTATGTGTTTTTTCAAACTCTATGAAGTAGCGCCTGACCTTTTTGCCGACTTCGTTTCTCTCCAACATCGCGATCTCTTTTGCTATGTCGGTCGAGAGGATGTATTCGATCATTGTGGCATTATTGGCTTCCATTTTTTTGTGGAAGCAGATAAAATCCACATTCTCGACGGCGTCCACCTCGTCCAGCCTCTTTTTTATCCACGTTGAAAAGTCTTGTTTGCTTTCCAAAACTTCGTGTAGTTCTCTTGCATTGACCGAATTTATTTCGGCGCCGTTAAAATCCGCTTTGTTGATAGGGATTAGCTCTGTCATTTCGTTTCTCCTTTGGGTTGAAGTATGTTTAAAATTTTGGCTCTCATCGCGTTGTGATTTTTCGATAGCGCGTCTAAAGCGCAGAATAAATCATAAGCGCAGTCAAGCACCTTGTAGCTTACTTCCTCGTCGCTGTCGGTCGGCTCTATTTTGTAAAGCGCTAGATACTGGACGAATTTAGCCTTAGTTTGGGTTCGCATATTGTCTCCTTTGTCAAAGTCCTTATTTGTGCTTTGACAACGAAATAATAGCCAAATTAAAACTATAAGTCAAGGGGTTTGGTATAAAATAAGTATTATTT
>NZ_CAJPMA010000126.1 GCF_905371695.1 uncultured Campylobacter sp.
GCAAGCGGCGTTACGCTCGTAGGGCGATTTAAACTAACCGACGCCCCGGGGCGCAAAATTTCAAAATTTAACGCCGCGCAGTTAGAAGGCTTGAAGCGCGAATTTATCGCTAATGGCGTAGGGGCGATATGTAAAAATAGCGCGGGTGCGGCGATATTAAACAAAGGCGTGCGGCTACGCGGCGTGTATGAGCTTGGCGGACGGCGGGCGTTTGAGATTAACGCGGATAAAAGCAGTTGCGAATAGTTCTATTTTTGGTGCTTTTTAGCGTAGCGGCGCTTTGCGGAGACGCTTACGACGCCGCGCGCGAATACGCTAAATTTTATAAAAAAGCCCTACCGCTGCGAACTAGCCAAAATCTCGTACTAAACGATCTTTTAAACGTTGCGGACAGACTGCTTTACAGGTACGGCGTAAACGACACGAAGCAAGTTTGGATCTCGAAATTTACCCTGCGGCAATTAGAGGCGTTTGCCGCGCAAGTCCGCAAGCAAAATTTAGCTCAAATTTGCGCCGATCCCGACGCGCTAGCGATCTTAAACGCGAAAATTACGATGGATCAGGTATTTTATTTAGCCGACGGCGGAAGGCTTTTGTTTTCTTACGAGATTAAGGCCGCAGACTGCAAAAAGTAGCGCCGTCAAGCGTAAATTCGCGCTTTCTAGCGTTTTATTTTTTAGAAAAATTTTAAAATTTCACGCAAAATTTCGTCCATCCGTTTTTGCTCTCGCACGAGATTTTAAATCCAAGCTCGTCGCAAAATTTCTTAACTAAATTTAGCCCGACGCCCAGCCCGCCGTTTCGCTCGTCAAAGCGCGCGTAAAGCTCGAAAATTTTACCTAAATTTTCAGGCGCGATACCTTCGCCGCTATTTGCGACGCAAAGTTTATCCGCGCTTAAAAAAATCTCGATGCGCCCGCCATCGTTTACGTATTTTACGGCATTGCTTAGCAGATTATCGATTATTTTTTCTATCTTTACTGCGGGCGCGCTAATCTCGCATTCGTCGGCGTCCGTAACCAAGTCGATATTTTTTTGCGACAGCTGCGCGCTAAAATACTCTATGCGCTCGTCAAGCATCGCGCTAACGTCGGTTTTATCACCGCTTGCTCGTCCGTCCGCAGCCTCGTTTTCGGGCGCTAAAATTTTACCCGCGCCGGCGTCTTTAAAATTTAGCTCCACTAAATCGTCGTAGAGCTTTGCGATCGTATTTGCCGCGACTTTTATGTTATTTAGGCACTTTTGCGGCGCTTGCTCGAACATCTCCGCACTCATTAAAATAACGCTTACCGGCGTTTTAATCTCGTGCGTCGTGTCGCGTAAAAACGCGTTTAAAAACTCGATTTTCTCATAAAGCGGACGTAGCGAAAGCCGCACTATAAAATACGCGATGAGCAAAATCGCGGTTAAAATTCCGCCCGCCGCAAGCGCGATTTTTAGTTTAAGCTCGTTAAATTTCGCCGTTAAATTTTCGCCGCGGATAAATACGGAATATCCGCCGCGCCCGCGCGTCACGAAATGCACGGTTATAGCCTTTCCGTCGAAAAGATCGGGCGGCATGTCGCGCGCGGAGTCGAAATTTACTGCAAAATCGTTTTTGATTAGTTCGCGCGTGCGTAAATTTAGCGCGCTGGCATTATACTCCGCAAAATCGTCCGCCGTAAGCTCGCCGTTTTGATTGAGTTTCATTTGGATCTCGCGCCTAGCGTCTTTTAGCTCAAAGCGCGCGCCGTCTATGATAAAGCGCGTCTCGCGCTCGTAAAAGAGCTTGCAAAAAAACGCCAAAAACGCGACGCTGGTTAAAAAATATAGTAAGAAAATCGGCAACGCATGGCGGCGATCAGACATATTTGTAGCCTAGTTTGGATTTGCTAATAATGCGCTCTTTGCCCAAAATTTTACGCAGTTCGGCGATATAAACGCGCAGACTGAGCTCGCTGGGGCTCTCGTCGTAGTCCCAAATTTGCGAGAAAATCTCATCGTGCGAGACGAAGCGGTCGCGGTTTTTAAGCAGCAGCGCAAGCAGGGCGCTTTGTTTTTTACTCATCGTTATCGCACGTTCGCCATCATACAGTACGTTTTGCGCTAGATCGAATTTTAGCTCGCCTAAAAGCGGTAAAAAACCGTCCTTGGCGCGAGTAAACGAGCGGCGAAGCAAATTTTGCGCGCGAAGATGTAGTTCGCGCAGCTCGAAAGGTTTTTTTAAATAATCGTCGCAGCCGCTCTCGAAGCCCACCGCGACGTCCGCTACGGTATTTAGCGACGTCGTAAAAATACAAGGCGCGCCGCGACCGGCGTCCCGCAGCTCGCGAAGTAGATTAAAGCCGTTACCGCCTATGATTTTTACGTCGAAAATCCATAGATCAAAGTTTGTTTCATAAGCTATGCTTAGCGCCTCGTCGTAGCTTTTTACGCCCGTAACGTCGTAATTTTGCGAGCGCATGTAATCGCTCATTAAATCAAGAAGCATAGATTCGTCTTCGACGATTAAAATTTTAGGCATTTTTCTTTCTTCGCGTTATCTAGCGGACATTTTTATTTGATTTTATCGTCCGTTTTTAGCGTACCCGTATGCTCGCTTTTGCCGCGGCCATGATGCTCGCTCGTTTCATAAGGCGCCGTAGGCGCTTTAAAACCTTCCTTGCGTCCGCGTTCGCAGCCGCATCTTTCGTCTCGCTCTCCTTTTAATCCGCGTCCGTCGCATTTTCGGCCTAGATCAAAACCGAGTTCGCGCGCTTCTTTCACGCTTAATTTATCGATTTTTTCGTCCATATTTTTTCTAAATTCGCTCATAAATTTCGCCCTGTCCTCGTCGCTTAACGCGTCTAACTTCTCGCGCAACTGCTCGCGAAATTTATCTTTTAGCTCGCGGGCTTGCTTTTCTAGTTTGCCCGCTTCCGCGCGGTTTTTAAACGCCGCTTCGCTCATAGCTTTCGCGTCGCTTGATAAATCTGCGCCAAATAGCGCGCCTGCGGCGAAAACGCCGATTAAAACTAACTTTTTCATTTTATCTCCTTAAAAGTAGTGAGCGCATTTTAAGAAGAATTTGTGAAAAAAACCTAAAATTTTAGCGCTTAAAAACGGAATTTATCTTTTCTACGAAATCTAGCGGGTTTATCTGCGCGCCGTTTGCGATTACGCCGAAGTGCAGGTGCGGCCCGTTTACGCGCCCGCTCTGTCCGCTTAGCCCGATGATCTCGCCTTTTTTAACCGTTTGATTTACGCGCGCGTCTATTCGCGATAGGTGATAATACTGCGTATAGATACCCTCGCCGTGATCTATCACGATCGAGCCGCCCGCGTAGTAGCGATCTTTCGCGATTACGACTACGCCGTCGTTCGCCGCTTTTACGGGGCTGCCTACGTTCGCTC
>NZ_CAJPMA010000127.1 GCF_905371695.1 uncultured Campylobacter sp.
ACGCCTCCGTCGCTGTAAAGCCCGACGACGTGGATGCGTTTGCAAGTTTTAAACAAATTTAAAAGCTTTTCGCTTTTGGCTAGCGAGCCGTTTTCAAAACCGAGCGAAATTTTTACCAAATTTTGATACAAAACCCGCCCGCTGCCGATGCACATGTGCCCAACCTCGCTGTTTCCCATCTGTCCGTCGGGTAAGCCCACTGCCAGGCCCGAGGTTTTTATGAGCGAGTTTGGGACGTTTTTAAATAGCCAATCGTATGTGGGCTTTTTTGCCGCCGCAAATGCGTTAAATTCGCTACTTTCATTATATCCGATGCCGTCTGTTATCACCAAAATAGTTTTTTGCGCCATTTTTAAATTTTTGCCTTAAATTTAGATATTTTTTAACGGCATTATACTAAAATTAGCCTTTTTTAAAATAAAGGTCTTTATGTTTTACTATATTTATGAATTCTCAAATTTTAATATCTTTCAATACATCACCGTTCGCGCGGGCTTTTCGTTTTTCATCGCATTTTGCTTGACCGTTTGGGCGCTGCCTAAATTTATCGCGTGGGCAAAGGCCAAAAACGCCGCCCAGCCCATCTACGAGCTAGCTCCGCAAACGCACCAAAAAAAAGCCAAAACTCCGACGATGGGCGGGCTTGTCTTTATCGGAGCTGCGCTTGTCGCGAGCGTGATCTGCGCGAGGTTAGATAACGTTTTCGTCTTCGCCTCGATTGTCTGTCTTGCTGGCTTTACGGCGCTTGGGTTTAAAGACGATTTTCGCAAAATTTCAGGCGGCAAGAACCACGACGGACTAAGCCCCAGAGCCAAACTCGCCGCGCAAATTTTAATCGCTCTGGCCGTCTCTTCGATACTGTATTTGCAAGGCGAGCTTGGAAGCAAATTTTATCTACCGTTTTACAAATTTCCCGTGCTTGATCTTGGCATTTTTGCAGTCGCATTTTGGACGCTCGTCATCGTCGCAGCCTCAAATGCGGTAAATTTAACCGACGGCCTAGACGGGCTAGCTACGGTGCCCGCGGTATTTTCACTGCTGACTTTGGGCGTATTCGCCTACATCTGCGGACACGCGGTGTTTAGCTCGTATTTACTTTTGCCCAAGATCGCGGGCGTAGGCGAGACGGTCGTAGTAGCCGCCGCTCTGATCGGCTCTCTGATGGGATTTTTGTGGTTTAACTGCCATCCGGCCGAGGTTTTCATGGGCGACAGCGGGAGCCTCAGCGTAGGCGCATATATCGGCCTCATGGGCGTGATGACGAAAAACGAGATCCTGCTCATCATCATCGGTTTCGTCTTTGTTATGGAGACTTTGAGCGTGATTTTGCAGGTCGGAAGCTTTAAAATTTTTAAAAAGAGAATTTTCCTTATGGCGCCGATACACCATCATTTTGAGATAAAAGGCTGGGTGGAAAATAAGATCATCGTGAGGTTTTGGCTCATCGCCGTTTTGGCGAATTTAATCGCGCTGACTGCGCTAAAAATCAGGTAAATTTAATAAAGAGAAGTTGATGAGAGCGCAGATAGAGCCGGATTACGAGACAGCTAGAAAAAGATACGACGGGATTTTGGAGAAAATTTTAGCCTATACGGACTACTGCGACGAACACGGCGACGAGAGCGGCGAGAAATATCGCGAGCTGGAAAACGAGCTGCACGCAATCACGGGCAAAAATATGAGTAAATTTGACCTGTGGGAGTGGTGGGAGGCCGACGGGGCTGAAAATTTAGCCTTTGATATCGCGCTTCCGGAGCCTCGCCTAGTGCCAGATATCACAAAGGACGAGCTGCGCGAGATCATAGAGCGCATGACGAGTTTCGAGCCGCAAGAGAGCGAAGACGAGTTTTTGGACGAGTTTTACGATCGTCCGAATTTCGCTTGCGAAGGCGGATATTTTACCGAGTTTTTAAAGCTAAATTTTAAAGATACTTATGATTTTAAACTTTTTACCAGACACAAACGAAACGGCGTAATGACCGAGCTGGACGCGGAGGAAATAACACAAATTTTATGGGGCAAAAGAGCGTAAAAAGGAGCAAAAATGAGAAAATCGCTATTTGGCTACGGCGGCACGACGCGCGCAATCGCGAAAAACTTCGGCAAAGAGGGCAGCTGGGACATCTACGACGATAAATTTAGCGAGATCTCAAGCGACGAATGGGGCAACGCTTTACTGCCGCCAAACCTCTTTATACCCGAAAAAAGCGGCTTAGAGATCCCGAGCCCCGGCTTTCCGCCCGGTCACGAGCTAGTTAAAAAGGCGCAAAATCTCATCAGCGAGTACGACTATTTTTATAAAATTTACGGCGCCAAAATGCCCTTTACCGTCTGGATCAGCGGCACGAACGGCAAAACCACGACGACGAAGATGACGCAGCATCTACTGGCGCGCTACGGCTCGGTAATGGGCGGCAACGTCGGAGTTCCGCTCGCAGACCTTGACGTAAACGCCAAAATTTGGGTGCTTGAAACCAGCTCCTTTACGATGCACTACACGAACATTGCCGTGCCCGGCATCTACGTGCTTTTGCCTATCACGCCCGATCACCTCAGCTGGCACGGCGACTTTGCCGAGTATGAGCGCGCCAAGCTAAAGCCGCTAGCGACGATGGGCGAAAACACGGTCGCGATCCTACCTAAAATTTACGCCGGGGCGCCGACTAAAGCAAAGGTGATAAGCTACGAAAACGAGGCGGATTTGGCCGAGTTTTGCGGCGTAAATTTAAACGATATCGCCTTTAAAACGCCGTTTTTAACAGACGCTCTTTTGGCGCTTGCTATCCAGAAAATTTTGCTCGATAGGTGCGACGTAGAGCTTTTAAACGACTTTGTCATCGAGGGCAACAAGCTTGAGGAGTTTCGCGATGCGCGCGGACGCACGTGGGTCAATGACACAAAAGCGACCAACATCGACGCGAGCATCCAAGCCGTAAAGCGATATGAGGGCAAATTTTTGCATTTGATTTTAGGCGGCGACGATAAGGGCGTAGATATGCGGCCGCTTTTTGAGGCCTTGCACGGAGCTAAGGCGCAAATTTACGCTATCGGCTCAAATACGGACAAGCTGATGAATCTTGCGGCTGAGTTTAAAATCCCTGCCGTAAAATGCGAATTTTTAAACGTCGCAGTCGGCGAGATAGATAAAAATTTCAAATTTGACGGAGTTGCTAAGACTAGCGCAAATGATGGAAATTTAGACGAAATAGCGCTTTTAAGCCCTGCTGCGGCAAGCCTAGATCAGTTTAGCAGCTACGTGGAGCGCGGGGATGAATTTAAAAAAGCGATCTTAAATTTGCAAATTTGACGCGATATTTGCGCCATAAAGCCGCCAAATTTGAGCGACTGCCTTTAAA
>NZ_CAJPMA010000128.1 GCF_905371695.1 uncultured Campylobacter sp.
GGCTGTATGAGGGAAATTTCAACGAAAACAGATACGAGCAAGTAAAAAAAGACGCAAAAAAAGCAAAGCAAATGCGAAAAAAGGCGTGCGAGCTAGGCGATAAGCAAAGCTGCTAGGCGGCGCGTCTTGCCCTTGCTTAGATTTTTTCGCCTAATATTTTTTGCTTGCGGCTAATGGCCTGCGACGCTAAATTTTACCTTGCCTTGCAAAATTTAGCGAAGCGATTTTTAGATTTCGCGTCGCCTTTGGTTTTATTTCGCCGCGGCAAGAGAGCCGGCCCGCGCCTGCAAGGTAATTTTCCTATTTCATGCAAAAAATACGGCTTTGCTACCGTAAGCGCGACACGGTAAGCGTGCACGGCGGATTAAAGGCGTTTTATACGGCGGCTTGCATAGGGGGGCGTCTTTAAAAGAGCGCGAATTTTAGCTCCGTAAGCAAAGGCCTTATTTGCGCCAAATTTTACGTTGCTTATACCGCGACCTCGGCTTTTGATGAGGCGGTCTAGGCTCGGCGAGTGGACTATCTGCCTTGCGGCTTTTGATAAATTATGCTGGGCGGCCGCCTCTTGCCGCAAATTTCGCGCCGGCTTTTGCTTTCTATATTTTGTCCAGCATCTGCCATAATCGCGGTTTAAAGGAGAAACGATGAGCGTAGAATTTCGCGTCAAAAATAAAAAGCGGCCACTATTTTTGGGATATTTTGGCGTAATGAGCATAGGCAAGGCTACGGAGCTGATACCGGATTTGGCGGTGTTTGGCATAGATGAGAATGCCAAAAATTTTGATAAAGAGGCGTTTTTAGGCTCGCTTTTAGGCGAATGCGAGGGCATAGTTTTGGGCATTTGGGGCAAGAGCGGGCGGGGATTTGAGCTTAGCTACGACACTGATACGAAAAGCTACAAAGTGCGCGTAAATACGCCCGCGACGGTATTTGACTGGGTTTTAGCTATCTCGTATCTGCAAATTTTATCGCAAAGACTAGGAAGCGACATCAAGGGCGAGGACGGAAAAATTTATACGCGAGAAACGATAGAAAAATTTGACTACGAGCGCGATATAAACTCGGGTTTGCGGGCGATAAAAGGGCATTTGGAGGGCGGCGCGACCGTAAATCACTGCTACGGCGTCGTTAGGCCTTTTGCCCTAAATCGCGCGATCATAGATGAAATTTTAGCCGCGCAAAGCCCCGCAAAGGAGTTTAGCGAGCGCCTAACCGAGGTGCAATACCTTGACGCTTACGGCGCAAACCAGCGCTTTTACCGCGCAAACGGCGAAGGCGAGATCATCGGCTCGTACGCGCTTACGCAGGGCGTGCCGACTATTTTGCCTTACGAGCCTTTAGTGGAGTGGCAAAATTTGGACTTTGTTAAGCCAAAAGACGTCTCGCGCTGGGAAATTACGCTAGTAGGCGGCGAAGAATGCGACGGCGGCAACGAGAGCGATGATGGTGACGAGGCCTCCCGCTACCGCGTGCTAGCCGAGCTAGATTACTCAGAGTTTATCTCGCGTTTGCCGCGCGAGAGCTACCGCTTTATCGATGCTAGTTATATTTTGGTGGAGGGACTAGACTACGAGCGATTAAGGGCGCTGGCGGAGTGAGTTATTTATCAAAATCTACCCGTTAAATAAGCCTCTACGGATTCTACCGCCATACGGTTTATAGCTCTTTAAATTCCTCGCGTACTTGAAATGGGCTTAAATTCTAGCCCCGATTTTAGGCGCCGGATAAACCCGCGCGCCAGGTTTTGCCTACCTTTTTTTTCGGTATCTCTTTATGGCCTCTTCGATCACGGCGCGCAAATTTTCCTGCGGATTCATATCGTCGCGCGTATTTTCAAGGATCGCGCTTAAATTTTTCTCGACGTAGCTAGTATCGAAAAATCCCCGCCTAAATTCGCGGCTTTGGCTAATAGCCAGCAAAAACGGAATGATCGTGCGCACGCCCTCGATGGTAAATTCTTCCAGCGCGCGTTCGAGCTTATTTACGGCCAGATCGTAGTCGGTGGATTTTACGATGAGCTTTGCGATCAGCGAGTCGTAAAAAGGCGGAATCGAGTAGTCCTTGTACGCGTGGCTATCTACGCGCACGCTAGGACCGAGCGCGGGATAATAACCCGTTATCGTGCCGGGGCTCGGCGTAAAATTTTGCCAGACGTTTTCGGCGGTAATGCGCGCCTCGATCGCGTAGCCTTGCGGGCGAATATCGCTTTGCTCTAACTCCAAAATTTCGCCCGAAGCGATGCGGATCTGGCGCACGACTAAATCCACGCCCGTGATCTCCTCGGTCACGCCGTGCTCGACTTGGATGCGGGTGTTCATCTCCATAAAATAAAAGTTGTTGTAATCATCGAGCAAGAACTCGATCGTACCGACGTTTGAGTAGCCTACCGCCTTAGCCGCCGCTACCGCCGTCACGCCCATGACTTTGCGTAAATTTTCGCTAATAGACGGGCACGGCGCTATCTCTATGATCTTTTGGTGTCTACGCTGGATAGAGCAGTCTCGCTCGCACAGGTGGATTATGTTGCCGTAGTTATCGCCTAAAATTTGAAACTCTATATGGCGCGGGTTTACGACGAGTTTTTCCATAAAGACCTCGTCGTTGTTAAAATAGGTCTTCGCCTCGCGCGTGCAGGACTCAAACGCGCTTTGCATATCCTCTTCCTTCCACACCTCGCGGATACCGCGTCCGCCGCCGCCGCCGCTAGCTTTTAATATAACGGGATAACCGATCCTACGCGCGTGTTCTTTGATCTGCTCCATCGTATCGTCGTTTAGCTTTTCGGTGCCCGGCACTATCGGTATACCGTTACGGCGCATTAAGTAGCGCGCGATGTTTTTATCGCCCATTTTACGGATAACGTCGGCTTTCGGACCGATGAAAATCAGTCCCGCGTCTTCGACCATTTTAGCGAATTCGTAGTTTTCGCTCAAAAATCCGTAACCCGGATGTATCGCGTCCGCGCCGCATTCAAGCGCGGTTTGCACGATCGTTTTAGCGTCTAGGTAGCCTTTTAGCGGATCGTCGCTTACTTTATAGGCCTCGTCGGCTATTTTTACGTGCAGGCAGCTGACGTCCGGCGCCGTGTAAATAGCCGCGCTTTGCACGTGCAAGTCGCGGCACGCGCGCACGATCCTGACGGCGATCTCGCCGCGATTTGCGATCAAAATTTTACGAATCATGAAAAATCCTTTTTAGCCTAATTTTACGAAATCATATTACTAAAATTTTAAGGACTAGCTAAAACGCAACTAAAATTCGCGAGTTAAAGCAAAAGATCGGCGAGAGCGGCGTTTTGGTAATTTACGCAAACG
>NZ_CAJPMA010000129.1 GCF_905371695.1 uncultured Campylobacter sp.
GCGTATAATAATACATTGACAATTAAATGTCAATAGTTATTAAGCTTTTTTATAATATTTTCGTCCTTATTCCAGCCTTTTTTGACGCAAACGTCTAAATTTAAGAAGACTTTGCCGTTGATTAAGTCGGTTATAAGTTTACGCGCGCAAATGCCGATCCGCTTGATCGTCTCGCCACTTTTACCGATTATGATCGACTTATGAGCGTCGCGGTCGGTAATGATAGAGGCGTAAATTTCCGTAACATTTTTTTTCTCGACGACTTTTTTTATCGTAGCGTCGCTGGAATATGGGATTTCGTCGCTCAAATTTTCATAGATCGCTTCTAATATAAATTCCCTAAAAATTTCCTTTTCGTTTGCATCTGTTAAAAATCCAGGATCGTAAAAGTATTCGTGCTCGGGCAGGAGCTTGCAGATAGCGTCTAAGAGCGGCTTTTTGTAGGTCTCTTTTTTGACGCTAAACGGTACGAGCGCGGTAAAGCGGTCTTGGAAAATTTGATATTGCGTCATTTTTTTTAGCAGCGCTTCGTTTGTAATCTCGTCGACTTTGCTAATTACTAAGACATGCGGTTTTGTAGGCTTTAACGATAAGAATTTTTCGTAATCGCGCGTATCGTCGCGCGCCGCTACGACAAAAACGATCGCGTCGCAATCGCTCATAGACTTTATAGCTTCGTTTACCATTAGCTGATTTAATAATTTGCCGCTTTCGTGAAGTCCTGGGGTATCGGCAAAAATAATTTGATCCTCGCCGTTCATCGCGATGCCGCGGATCTTGCGCCTAGTCGCATTTTGTTTGTGAGAGACGATCGCGATTTTTTCGTTTAACAAAGCATTTAGCAACGAGCTTTTACCGGCGTTCGTGCGTCCGACGATACTAACGAAGCCCGATTTCACAGGATGTATCTTGCTAAGTCTTGGTTTTGTACGACGTCGCTTAGACGCTCGCCGACTAGTTCTTTGGTTACGACGATTTTCTCGCCCGCGCGTTCGCTGGCGCCGAAGCTAATATCCTCGATCACGCGCTCAATTACCGTGTGGAGTCTACGCGCGCCGATATCCTCCATTTTTTCATTTGCCGATTGTGCTATTTTAGCGATCTCGCGGACGGCGTCGTCTTTAAATTCTAGCTCGACGTCTTCGGCGCTAAGAAGCGCCGCATATTGTTTTAAAAGAGAATTTTTAGGCTGCGTTAAAATTTGATACAGCGCGTCCTCGTCTAGGCTATTTAGCTCGACTCGAAGCGGAAAGCGACCTTGGAGCTCTGGAATTAGGTCGCTCGGTTTACTTACGTGAAATGCGCCCGCTGCGATAAACAAAACATGATCGGTCTTTAAATTCCCGAATTTCGTAGAGACCGACGAACCTTCTACGATCGGCAATAAATCGCGCTGGACGCCCTCCTTGCTAGGGTCTTGTCTGTTGGAATTCGTTCCGCTAACCGCGACTTTGTCGATCTCATCAATAAAAATTATCCCTTCGTTTTCGGCCCTAGCTATCGCCTCGGTTTTGATGCTCTCAATATCTAAAATTTTATCGTTTGCTTCGCTTTCGAGAGCTTTTTTAGCGTCTTTTACTTTTAATTCTTTTTTTACGTTTTTACTTGTCATTCCGATAATTTTAATAAAACTTTCTTGCATTTGCGCCATATCCGGCGGTACGTTAGCGCCTGCGTCGAGCGAGCTTTGCTGTACCTCTATTTCGATGCTTAATTCGTCTAGCTCGCCGTTTCTAAATTTAGTAAGCATTTTTTCGTAGCTTCTCTCGTAGTCCGCCGTTTTTTCCTCGCTAGCGCCTTTGGGTAGCGGCGGAAGTAGTTTTTTTAAGATTTTTTCCTCTATATATGCGCTTATTTTATCTTTATTTTTCTCGCTTTGCTCGCGCTTTACTAAATTAAACGCCGCAAGCGCCAAATCTCGCACCATACTCTCTACGTCGCGTCCGACGAAGCCTACTTCGGTGTATTTACTGGCTTCTACTTTTACGAACGGTAAGCCCATCATCTTTGAAAGCCTGCGTGCGATTTCGGTTTTACCTACACCGGTAGAGCCTATCATTAGGATATTTTTCGGCATTATGTCGTCCTGTAGCGCGGCGTCCAGCTTCATCCTGCGATAGCGGTTTCGTAGTGCGATCGCGATGATTTTTTTGGCATCTTTTTGTCCGATAACGTAATCGTCTAAAAATTTTACTATCTCTTTCGGGGTTAAATTCATTGATTTTCCAAAACGTAAGTTTTAATATTAGTATTTGTATAAATGCAAATTTCGCCTGCGATTCGCAGGCTTTCTTTTACGAGCTCTTCCTCGTCTAGCGAGCTAAATTTATCTAGCGCTCGCGCGGCTGAGAGCGCGTAGTTCCCGCCGCTTCCGATCGCGGCTATCTTGCCGTCTTCTGGCTCTACGACATCGCCCGTTCCGCTTAAAAGGAAAATTTTCTCGCGGTTAAGCACTAGCATCATAGCTTCTAGTTTTCGCAGGTATTTGTCCTTACGCCAAGCCTTGCTAAAATTTACGGCGGCTTTTACTAGATCGCCTTTGGCCTGCTCTAAATTTTCTTCAAACATATCGAATAAATTAAACGCATCCGCGGTACTTCCCGCAAATCCTGCAAGTACCTTTCCGCCTTGAATTTTGCGAATTTTAACCGCATTGCCTTTTAGTACCGTGTTGCCGAAGCTTACTTGTCCATCGCCGCCGATGACTGATTTTTTCGCGCCCTTGTAAGCTAAGATGGTAGTTGAATGAAACACTTATTCGCCCTCGACTTGCACTTTTAGTGCGGCTTTTACGCCGTGTCCCAGTTTGACATCGACGTTATAAATTCCGGTAGATTTTATATGTCCGTCCGTGTCGATAGCTTTTTTATCTATTATTAGGCGGTGTTTGCTTTCGAGTTCGTGGGCGATCTCGTCCTTCGTAACCGCGCCGAAAAGCGAGCCGTTCGCTCCGAGAGGCTTTTTGATAACTACGCTTACTTTTGCCAGCTCGTCTCTTAATTTTTCTAAATTGGCGATTTCGTATTGTAGCTCCTCGGCTTTGCGTTTTTGAGCGGCTTCGTATTGACGCAAGACGTCGGGCGTCGCGGCTTTTGCGAAGCCTTTCCCGATTAAAAAGTTATTTCCGTAGCCGTCTTTTACCTCTTTTATTTCGCCCGCTTTTCCGAGCGCTTTTACGTCCTTTATTAA
>NZ_CAJPMA010000130.1 GCF_905371695.1 uncultured Campylobacter sp.
TTCGGTAAATTTTTAAATCCTTTAAAATTTTACTTAAATTTTAGATATAATTTTGGCAAATAATCTTTAAAAGGATAAAACATGCAAATTCCTATTCACTACGGCAAAGAGGATATCATCGATCTAAATGTTCCGCAGAAAAATTTATTAGGCGTTTTTAACCCCAACCCCGTGGCTAAATTTGACGAAACGGCGCTCATCGCAAAGGCTCTCGCAAATCCGATAAATCAAAAAAGCTTTGACGAGTTTATAGCAGGCGACGAAAAGATCGTAATCATCGTAAACGACGGCACGAGACCTACGCCGACGGCCAAAGTTTTAAAGCAAATTTACCCAAAAATCCGCGAGAAAAATAAAACCTTCATCATCGCCACGGGCTGCCACAGAGAGGGCACGCTAGAAGAGTACGAGATGATTTTCGGCAAAGAAATTTATGCCGAGCTTAACGCCAAAGGCGAAGTATGCGACCATGACTCTAAAAAAGACGAGATGAGCTATCTGGGCGAGTCCAAAAACGGCACGCAGATGTATCTAAACAAAATCGTAGCGGAAGCCAAAAAGGTAATCGTCATCGGCTCGGTCGAGCCGCATTATTTCGCGGGCTACACTGGCGGACGAAAGGCGTTTTTACCAGGCGTCGCTAAATACGAAACCATCGAGCAAAACCACAAACTAGCCCTTAGCGCCGACGCTCAGGCGCTGCGCTTAGAGGGCAATCCCGTGCATGAGGATATGATCGACGCGATGAAAGTTCTTGCGCATATCGACGTTTTTTCGATCCAGACGGTGCTTGATAGCGAGCACGGCGTGTATTACGCAAGCGCCGGCGACCTCAACGACAGCTTTTACGACTGTGTAAAAAAGGCCGACGAGGTATTTTGCGTAAATATCCCGCGCAAGGCAGATATCGTGATCTCGGTCGCGCCCTACCCTATGGATGTCGATCTTTATCAGGCGCAAAAAGCCCTAGATAACGGCAAACTGGCGCTTGCTAAGGACGGGATTTTAATAATGGTCGCAAAGTGCCGCACAGGCATCGGTCCAAAGCCGTTTTTTAACCTAATGGTGTCCGCGCCGACTCCGCAAGAAGTGCTGGAAAAAATTTCAAACGAATTTCACCTAGGCTATCACAAGGCCGCTAAAATGGCCGAAATCTCGCTCTGGGCGCAGACCTGGGCGGTGAGCGAGCTTAGCGACGACGAGATGCGAGCCGTACACCTAAAACCGTATCATGATTTGCAAAAGGCCCTAGACGACGCGCTCGCGCAAAAGGGCGCGGACGCCGGGATCATCATCCTGCCGTTTGGCTCGATGACGGTGCCTAAGGTTTAAGTTTGGCGAAATTTCTTTACTACGATGCAAGTGCGGGCATCAGCGGCGATATGAATTTAGGCGCGCTGGTGGATCTGGGTGCGGATTTTAGCTATCTTTGCGCCCAGCTTGCTAAGCTAAATTTAGCTAGCGAGTTTTACCTACGCAAGTACAAAGCGCTAAAATGCGGTATCTCCGCAACCAAAATAGACGTCGTTTGCGCGGCAAATCTGAGTCAGCTTCCGCTTGGCCTCTTGGGTGCTAAATTTAGCCCGCGTCAAAATTTAAACGGCAAAATTCACGGCGCCGAATTTAGAGCGGATAAGCCCGCCCAAAACCGCCCGCATCCGCGAAATTTCGCGCAAATTTTAGAGCTTATCGAGAGCTCTAGCCTAAGCGCTTTCGTAAAAAAAACGGCAAGCGAAATTTTTAGCGTTATCGCGCGAGCCGAGGCTAAAATCCACGGCACTAGCGTAGAGCAAGTACATTTTCACGAAGTGGGCGCCGTAGACAGCATCGCAGACGTAGTGGGCGCGGCTATTTGCTTGGAGGCCTTGGGCGCGCCGCAAATTTTTGCTTCGCCTATCGAGCTTGGCGGCGGTTTTGCGCATTGCGCTCACGGCAGGCTAGCCGTACCGGCACCCGCCGTTTGCGAAATTTTAAAAGGCGCGCAAGTAAGCCTAGGGCGGGCAAATTTCGAGACGACTACGCCCACGGGAGCGGCGATTTTAAAGGCCTGCGCGCTAAATTTAAGAGAGCAAGACCGTCGCGAACCGCCGAGAAATTTTAAAATTTTAAGCACGGGCTACGGCGCGGGCGATAAAGAGGCCGCGGATTTTGCCAACGCGCTTCGCGTAATGCTTTGCGAAACGAGCGAGGATTTAGGCGCGAGCGGCGAGCCGAATTTAAGCGCGAAAAGCGGCTACGGCGAGGTTTGCGAGCAAATTTTAATCTCCACCAATATCGACGATATGGACGCCGAGAGCTTTGCCTTTGCGTGCGATATTTTGCGAGATAGCGGCGCGCTGGACGTGTTTAGCAGGTCTATTTTTATGAAAAAAGGACGCGCGGGTTTTGAGCTAAACGCGCTGTGCCGCAAGAAGGACGCCGCGCGGATAAAGGGGCTTATTTTCGCGCATACGACGGCGATCGGAGTTAGAGAGTGCGCCGTGAGGAAAACCGAGCTTACGCGCGAGTTTTGCGAGGTAGAGACTAAATACGGCAAAATAAGGCTTAAAATTTCTCGCGGCCGAGCTTGCGGTTTTAACGCCGAGCAAAATTTGACGGATGAAAATTTAGCCCGAAATTACCCCGAAATTTTAAAAATCAAGCCCGAATTCGAGGACTGCAAAAAAGCCGCGCAGAGATTTCAAACGACGATCAGCGAGGTTAGAAACGAGACTTTAAAAAAATATGACGAAACTAGAAATTCTAAAAAATGATATAAAAAAGCTGGAAAATTTAGCCGTAGCGTTTAGCGGCGGCGTGGATAGCTCGCTACTGTTGCGCGTTGCCGCCGATACGCTAGGCCAGCGCGCGGTGGCGATCACGCTAAAATCGCCCTATATGTCGGGGCGCGAGATAAAAGAGGCGGTGGAATTTACCCGTACTTACGGCATCAGGCACGAAATTTTAGAGCTAGAAGCGCCCGAAGCGGTAAAAAATAATCCGCAAGATCGCTGCTACGTCTGCAAAAAGGCGGTTTTTACGCGGCTAATCGAGCTAGCAAAACATCTAGGCTTTACAAACGTCGCCGACGGCACGAACCTAGACGATCTTGGCGAATACCGCCCCGGGCTTAAAGCAAAAGACGAGCTTGGCGTACTTTCGCCGCTTAAAGGCCTCAAAAAATCAGAGA
>NZ_CAJPMA010000131.1 GCF_905371695.1 uncultured Campylobacter sp.
GTTTTGCGCTGCGAAATGAACGGCGGCGAGCGGCTGTGGCTCGTATTCGTAGGCGCGTTAAACGTCGGGCGGATGAAATTTTGTTTCGACGAGCGTATTCAGACGAACGCGAATGCGGATTTTACGCAGGTTTATGGGTATGAAAATTTGCGCGTTTTAAAAGGGCAGCAGCTCGGGAATTTCGAGCTTGGATCTACGATTTTAATCATCAGCCAAAAAGGCGCGATAGAATATAATTTATTTCCCGAAAAACCGTTAAAACAGGGCGAAACGATAGGGTTATTAAATGAGCGAGCGCTTTGATATCCAGGTCTGGTATTCGGCGCTTGGCGTATTTTCGGCGATTGCGACTTTCTTATCCGGTCGGCGCAAGATAGGCCGCGCGCGTTTGCGATTTACGGCGGTTGTAATTAACGTATATTCGGCTTTTTGTTTACATGCTAAAATTTTAAAAATAAGATTTGCATATTTGCGAGCGGGAATGTCGCAGTGCACTACTGCATCAACTAAGAAATTTTGTAAATTTTTGCTTATCCGGCAGTCGCTAAGCGTCGTTTGCGAGTAATAGTTATAGCCGTTGAAAGTATTATCCTTCGTTATAACCGCTAGGACGTTTCGCTATATTTTTAAGAAAGCCTTTTGCACCCGCGACCGTCTTGCGGCGAAAATGCAGGCGTATAGCGCCGCAAATTTAAATTTCGCCTTAGTTTAAACGTTAAATCTAAAATGCATCACGTCGCCGTCTTGAACGACGTAGTCTTTGCCTTCTAGGCGCATTTTGCCTGCCTCTTTAGCCGGGTTTTCGCCGCCGCACGCGATGTAGTCCTCGTAGCCGATGACCTCGGCTCTGATAAATCCTCGCTCAAAGTCGTTGTGGATGACGCTGGCGGCTTTCGGCGCTTTCCAGCCTTTTACGATCGTCCATGCGCGTACCTCGACGACGCCCGCGGTAAAGTAGCTGATCAAATTTAGCTTCGCAAACGCCGTTTTGATGATCTTTTCCAGGCCGCTTTCGTTCGTGCCTAGCGAGCTTAAAAACTCATGCGCCTCTTCGTCGCTAAGTCCGACGAGCTCCTCTTCGATCTTGGCGCAAAGCTTGATGACCTCGTGCCCCGAGCGCGCGGCAAACTCGCGAAGCGCCTGCACGTATTTGTTATCCTCCGAGATACCGTCCTCACCCACATTTGCGCCGTAGACGACCTCTTTTGCGCTGAGTAGTCTTAGCTCTTTGTTTAAATTTATAAACGCCTCTTCGTCCTTGCCGCCGAAGCTGCTTGCGCTTTTGCCGTCGTTTAGGTGGGCTAGCAGCGCATTTGCCGTTTCTAGCGCCTCTTTTGCGCCTTTTGCGTTTGCTTTGGCTTCGCGGGTTAGGCGCTCGATTTTTTTGTTTAGCTGCTCGATGTCGGCGAGGATGAGCTCGGTTTCGATGATCTCGACGTCTCGTACGGGATCGACGCCACCTTCTACGTGAGTGATGTTTTCATCCTCAAAGCAGCGCACGATGTGCAGTATCACTTCGGTTTCGCGGATGTTTGAGAGAAATTTATTTCCCAGACCTTCGCCCGCGCTCGCACCCTTTACGAGCCCCGCGATATCGACGAACTCGATCGTGGAGTATTGGATTTTATTTGGATTTACGATTTTGGCTAGCTCGCCTAGGCGCTTATCGGGCACCGGCACGACGGCTTTGTTTGGCTCGATCGTGCAGAACGGATAGTTTGCGCTCTCGGCGTTTTGCGCCTTCGTTAGCGCGTTAAACGTGGTTGATTTGCCGACGTTTGGCAAACCTACGATACCTACTGCTAGTCCCATTACAGCTCCTTTGCCATAGCGCATAGATAATAAAGATTCATTCGCACGCCCGCTCCCGTCGCGCCCGCTTGGTTATATCCCCAAGCTTTTTCGGTGTATGCGGGGCCTGCGATATCTTGGTGTATCCATTTATCTTTAAATTCGTCTTTTATAAATTTATCTAGGAAGATGCCCGCCGTGATCGCGCCGCCGTAGCGACTAGACGCCGTGTTACTGACGTCTGCGATCTGGCTTTTGATCAGCTCGCGCAAATGAGGGTTAAACTCTAAAATCGTATTTAGCTCGCCGCTTTTTGCCGCTTTTGCTTTAAATTCCACTTTTAGCTCCTCGTTGTTGCCCATTATGCCGCTTGTGTATTCGCCAAGACCCACCACGCAAGCGCCAGTTAGCGTCGCCATGTCGATCAGCACGTCTGGTTTAAAATCCTGCGCGTAGCTAAGGCAGTCTGCGAGCACCAAACGGCCCTCTGCGTCGGTGTTTCGCACCTCGATACTAACGCCGCTGCGAGAGATCAGCACGTCGTCGGGCTTATAGGCGTTGCCACCGATCATATTTTCGGTCGCGCCTAAAATAGCGTGAATTTCAAACGGCAAATTTAGCTCGGCCGCGCCTTTAATTATACCCATCGCCGCAGCCGCGCCGCTTTTATCGGCTTTCATCGTTAGCATATAATCAGCCGGCTTTAAGCTAAGTCCGCCGCTATCGTAGGTTAGCCCCTTGCCGACGAAGATTACGCGTTTTTTTGCGCCTTTTGGCTTGTAGATGAGGTGGATGAGGCGAGGCGGATGGACGCTGGCTCTGTTTACCGCTAAAAATGCGTTCATCTTTTCTTTTTCGAGGAATTTCTCGTCGTAAATTTTGCAGCTTAAATTTGGATAGTTTTTAGCTAAATTTTGCGCGTCCTCGGCCATTTTTTGCGGAGTGTAGATTTCAGGTATTTCGTTTACGATGTCTTTGGTGAAATTCGTCGCAGAGGCGATTATCTCGCCGTGAGCAAAGCCATCCTTTGCGTCGTTTTCGCGGACATCCTTGTCGTTATACTCCTCTTGGCTAAAAATGATATCTTTTAGCGCGTATTTTTCTTTTTTTTCTTTGTATTTGTTAAATTCGTAAGCGCCTAGCAAAAAGCCCTCGGTTAGAGCTTGAAAGCTCATTTTTTGGCAGCCTGCGACGTATGAGGCTAGTTTTAGGCTTTTGACGTTTAGCGATTTTACGGCGTTATAGGCTTTTGCCGCAGCTATTCGAAGCTCATCGTAGCCAAGCTTATTTAGCGGTACGTAGATCCTGCCGCTTTCTAGCAAAAGCAAGACGCTCTCGCCCTTGTAGTTGGCGAATTTAAACG
>NZ_CAJPMA010000132.1 GCF_905371695.1 uncultured Campylobacter sp.
CTTTCGCGCTTTTCGTAAATTCGAGATGCTTTCGCCGCCCAGCCCGTAATTATCCGTATCTACTTCGTCGATTATGACGACGGTACTCGCGCGGTTGCGTCCCAACACGCTAGCCACCAGCTCCGTAACGCCGCTAATTAGCGCTCGCTTTTGCTCCGCCGTCGGCTCGCCGTTTTCTTTCGTTACGCGAATATTAACAAACGGCATGTTTTTCCTTTAAATTTAGATTTTGCGAATTTAGCGCAAATTTTAAACCCGCGAAATTTGAGCGCAAACGCGAGTGTAGCGAATAACTCCGCAAAACGCTCGCGAAATGCCGCTAGTCTATTTTTAAAACGCTTAAAAACGCTTCTTGCGGCAAATTTACCTTGCCGATAGCTTTCATGCGCTTTTTGCCCTCTTTTTGCTTTTCAAGCAACTTTCTCTTACGCGTGATGTCGCCGCCGTAGCACTTGGCGGTTACGTTTTTGCCCATCGATTTCACCGTTTCGCGCGCGATGACTTTATTGCCGATGCTGGCTTGTATCGCGACCTCAAAGAGTTGGCGCGGCACGATCTCTTTCATCGCTTTTACGAAGTCGCGTCCTTTGGACTGGGCTTTACTTTCGGGCACGATGATGGAGAGCGCGTCCACGGTCTCGCCCGCGACCTTGATATCAAGCTTCACCAGATCGCCCACGCGGTAGTCGCTAGGCTCGTAGTCAAAGCTCGCGTAGCCTTTGGTGCTCGATTTTAGTTTGTCGTAAAAGTCCATCACGATCTCGTTCATCGGGATGTCGTACTCGAGCAGCACGCGTTCGGGCGTGATGTAGTCCATCTTGGTCTGCACGGCGCGGCGGTTATTTAGCAGCGTGATGATGTTGCCCAAAAACTCGCTAGGCGTGATGATCGTGGACTTGACGTAGGGCTCTTTGACGTGCTCGATTTTATTGACCGGCGGGAGCTGGCTTGGATTTTGGATACGTAAAATTTGACCGTCGGTTTGCACGACTTCATAGGTTACGGTCGGAGCCGTGGCGATGAGATCGAGGTCAAATTCGCGCTCCAAGCGCTCCTTGATAACCTCCATGTGCAGCAGCCCCAAAAATCCGACGCGAAAGCCAAATCCTAGTGCGACCGAGGTTTCCGGCTCGTAGCTAATGGAGCTGTCGTTTAGCTTTAGTTTATCCAGAGCGTCGCGCAGATCTTCAAATTTATCTGTTTCGATCGGATAAAGCCCCGCAAATACGAACGGTTTAGCCCGCTCAAAGCCTCCGACTGGCTCTTTTACGGGATTACGAGCCAGCGTGATCGTGTCGCCCACCTGCACGTCGCTCACGTTTTTTAGCCCCAGCACCACGATGCCGACCTCGCCCGCGCCCAAATTTGCCGTTTTTATCGGCGCGATCGGGTTTGGATACATGAGGTCTAGTACGATGTGTTTTTTGCCTGTGCCCATGACTAGGATCTCGTCGTTTTTCTTTAGCTCGCCGTCGTAGACGCGCACGAGTGCCAGCGCGCCTAGGTAGTTGTCAAACCAGCTGTCGTAGATGAGCGTTTTTAGCGGTTTTTCCGCCTCTCCGCCGGGAGCAGGGATACGCGTGATGATGGCTTCTAGCAGATCTTTGATGCCGATGCCGCTTTTAGCGCTAACCTCGACCGCGCCGCTACAGTCAAGCCCTATAACGTGCTCGATCTCGTTTTTTACGCGCTCCGGGTCTGCTGCGGGGAGGTCGATTTTATTTATGACGGGGATGATTTCGAGGTTGTTTTCTAGCGCGATATAGACGTTTGCGATGGTCTGCGCCTCTACGCCCTGGCTAGCGTCCACGACGAGCAGCGCGCCCTCGCAGCTAGCTAAGGAGCGGCTCACCTCGTAGCTAAAATCCACGTGGCCCGGTGTGTCGATCAAATTTAGGACGAAATTTTGCCCGCCAAGCGCGTAGTTTAGGCGTACGGACTGGGCCTTAATCGTGATGCCACGCTCTTTTTCGATGTCCATCGTATCCATGATTTGACTGCTCATCTCGCGGTCGCTGACGGCACCGCACTCCTGGATCAGGCGGTCGGCAAGCGTTGATTTGCCGTGGTCGATATGAGCGATGATGCTAAAATTTCTGATGTTTTTCATATATTTTCTTTTATTGCTATTAAATTTTCAAGAAATTTTAGCGAAAATTCTCTTTAAACTTATTTAAAACTTAATTGTAAAAATGCTGGATGAATTTTTAAAAGCCGCCCGAGCGGACGGCGGGAATCTACTCTTTCGGGCGAGATTCATTAACCCTTAAAACGCGTCCGCCGATCTCTTTGTTATTAAGCGCATCGATCGCTTTTTGCGCCTCGTCGTCGTTATCCATCTCTACAAACCCAAACCCTTTCGAGCGGTTCGTATCGCGATCTTTAACGATCTTTGCGCGCTTTACTTCGCCAAACGGCGCAAAAGCTTCCTTTAACTCTGCCTCTGTCATACGATATGACAAATTTCCTACGTAAATATTCACAGGAATGTTTCCTTAAAAAAATTTCCGATCACTCGGTGGGCTAATGATAGCCAAATTCGCACCAAAAAGCTATGAATTTTGAAAATTTAGGGTAAATTTTGATAAAAAACGCTTAAACGGTTACGCGCTAAATGTTTTTTAAGCTAAATTTTACGCTAAATCTATCAATAGCTCGTCTCGTAGCTCGCGATAAATTTTCTCTCCGCAAAGCTCGCGTGCTACGGCAAGCGCGAATTCCATCGCGGTAGCAGGCCCCCGAGAGGTAATTACATTGCCGCATTTTACGACCTTTTGGCTACCGGTAAAACCCGATTTATCCTCGCGTACCCTGCCCTCAAAGCCCGGGTAACACGTCCATTTTTCGCTCAAAACCCCGTGCGCCGCTAACGCCATGGGTGCGGCGCAAATCGCGGCGATCAGCTTGCCCTGCTCGTTAAAATTTCGCAAAATTTCGCCCACTTGCGCGCTATTTGCCAAATTGCTAGCTCCGGGCATTCCTCCGGGAAGCACTACCGCGCTAAACTCGCCCGCGTTAATATCTCCAAACGTCGCATCCGTCTTTACGAGCGCGCCGTGAGCGCCTTTTACGACCTCGCCGTCAAGCCCCGCACACAGGACGTCTATGCCGGCCCTTCGCAAAATATCGA
>NZ_CAJPMA010000133.1 GCF_905371695.1 uncultured Campylobacter sp.
TTATATACTCCCTCCACGATTTGCCTTGCTCCAAGTCCGTAGTCAAGCGAAAGGCGAAATTTTGATTTACGACGTGGTTTACGTCGCCGCCAAGCCCCCATCTATCCCAACTACCGTAGCGGGAATTTACGCGGTAAACAGGTGTAAAATTCGCTTTTTTGCTAACCAAATTTACTACCGCGCCGCCTTGGCTGCGTCCGTAAAGAATTGACGACGGACCTTTTAAAATTTCCACGCGCTCGACGTTTGCGGTGCTGCGCCTAATCTGACCCGAGTCCCTCACGCCGTCTCTATAAATATCGCCGCTGTCTACGCTAAATCCTCGTATATTAATACTCTCGCCTCGCATATCGTAGCCGGAATTTACGCCGGCGTTTCCTTCGAGGATACTAGATAGGTCGTTCGTGCCGTAATTGCGATTTTTTTGTATATCAATAGTTTCTATCGTTTGCGGAGTTTGCTTATTCGTTAAGCCGTTCCTGTTTAAATCCGCCTGGTCGTAAGCGATATAGCCTTTTAAGTTATCTTGCTCTGAAATGCCTTCTACTTCGATACTAGGAAGCACGACGGAGTATGCGCCCACGCTGGCGTTTTGATCTTGCGCGACGGCTGCAAGCGCGAAAATGACGCCGCAAGCGGCGAAACTAAATTTCATAAATTCTCCTTTTTTTAAAAAATAAAACTGATAGTATATATTAAAAATATTAGAGGAACATTAATTACGCATTTACTATCGCCTGCGATTTTACGTTAAAAATTAAATTTATCTTTTAAATTTACGAATATTACGCAGAATTTTACGGACGGCTTTTAAAAGCTTCTTTACGATTTTTCGTCTTTAAGCGATTAAAAACGCCGTATATCTAAGCGAGCGCGAATTTTACCGAGCGACGGCGAGGAGCGAAGTTCTTATAAAAAGCGATCGAAAAACAAACGGTTAAACCCGCGAGCGGGCGAGCCGCGTAATTTCTTCGTCGTAATCGTAATATTCAAACGTCGCGCCGTGCTGCAACGTCCCGTCCAAAATATCTCCGCTTTGACGATTTTTAAGATCGATCTGAGCGATCTTAAATCCGTCCGTCGTAGCGCAAAATTCCCGCAAGCGATCGGGCGGATTTTTAAGCTTGGTAAATAAAAAGCACCAGCCCTCGCCGCCGTTTCGCCCCACGCGTCCGCGTAGCTGATGCAGCGTCGCAAGCCCCAAACGCTCGGCGCCTACGATCACGATCGTACTTAGGCGCGGCAAAGATATACCGACCTCGACCACCGTCGTAGAGAGCAATAAATCTCCGCTTTGCCTAAATTCGCGCAAAATCCGCTCCTTTTCGCGGTCTTTACCGTGCGTGATAAAGACGTTTTTAAAATTTTCCAGCCAAAAACCCTGCGCTTCGTTTAGGCTCTGGTAGTGAAAATTTTCGGAATTTTCCACGAGCGGATAGACTATTATAGCTTGCTTGCCTTGCGAAATTTGCGCCCTTAAATGAGAAATCAGCGCGCCGAAATTTTCGCTTTTTAAAATTTGCGAATGAATACGCTTAACAAAAGGCGTCTCGCGCAAAAAGCTAAACTCCACGAGCGCGGACTGAATAAGGCTTAGCGTGCGGGGGATCGGCGTAGCCGAGAACTGTACGAAATTCGCGCGAAACTGCGGCGAGCTAGCCATCTCTTCGATCCGTCCGCGCTGATTAGAGCCGAAGCGGTGCTGCTCGTCCACCATCACGAGCGGGCTTGCGGGCAGGTCTTGATAAAGCAGCGCGTGCGTGCCTACGATTAGGTTTACGCCCGCAAAATCGACGTTTTTATCGCCGCTTTTAACCAGCCTCACGCATACGAAACTAGGCAGCAGGCGCGCCGCTTCGCCGTAAATTTGCTCGGCCAGTATCGACGTGGGCGCCATTAAAACCGCAGTTTTAGGATAAATCATAAGCGCCGCGGCTAAAATCACCAGCGTCTTTCCGCTGCCTACGTCGCCCATCACGACGCGCCGTTTAGCTTCGTCGCTAAGTAAGTCCGAGCGGATATCCGCGATCGCGTTTAGCTGGTCGTTCGTCGGCGTAAAAGGCAGAGTTTTTAACCAGTCCGAAATATCGAAAATTTCAACCTTTTCCGAATTAAAATGCGTTTTTTTAGAGCTTAGCTTTTTTAAATAGTTAAAAATTTCTACGAATTTTAAAATTTCAAGACCGCTTTTTAGCTCGAAATTTCGCCCGCTGAAATTTTCGCTTGAAATTTCGGCGATTTTATCCGCGCCTAAATTTTCGCTTTTGCCCGAAATTTGAGCTTTTAAAAGCGCTAAAATTCGCACGCTATTTTCGTTTGATTCTTGCAGATCGGTTAAAAATTTCGCTTCGTTTTCGCGTAGGCCTTCGTTTATTAAAGCGCCTAAATTTACGTATTTCGCGATTAGTTTTTTTAGCGCGTCGTCTTTGAGCGCGCTTTTGTAGCGGGGTAAAATTTCGCCCGTTTTGGTTATTATTTTAGGGTTTATCACCTGCCAGCCGCCGAACGCTCGCGAACAAACGCCGCTGATTATTATCTCTTTACCGCGCTTAAACGCTCCGAAATGCCATGCTTTGGCATTAAAAATCACGATTTTTAAGGCCGTATTCCACTCTTTGCAAAACGCCGTCGCGCTTAAAATTCCGCCCCTCGCGCGCGCGACGTTAGTAAGCTCTACTCCCGCGCAGACGCGTCCTTCTCTGGGCTCTTGCGAAAGCGTCGTATCTTCAAAGCTCTTAGGCAGGCAAAGAGCTAAATCTAGCAGGCTCGTAACGCCGATTTTAGCTAGCTGCGCGCGGTCGGCGGGTTCAAATTTCATTTCTTACGATGCAAAAGCTCAGATCGTTAATCTCCGCTCGACGCGCGATAAAATCGTTTAAATCTCCGAGTTTTAGCGCGGAAATTTTATCTAGCTCTCTTACGAAATCTCCGAGCTTTTTGCCCTCGTAAAACTCGTTTTGAGCGATATCCAGCCGCGCAAACAGCGTCTCTTGGCGAAGCGGCAAAGAGCCTAGTAAAAATTTCTTCGCCTGCGCCAGCTCGTCCGCTTTTACGCCACTTTTCGTAAATTTGGCGAATT
>NZ_CAJPMA010000134.1 GCF_905371695.1 uncultured Campylobacter sp.
ATAGTAAAGGTACCCACGGTTACTACGTTCGCGGTGGAGCTGCCGCTTACCATGCCTGTAAGCCCGCTAGCGATGACGGACGCTTTCGCCGGACCGCCTCTAAATTTGCCGAGCAAGCTAAATGCTAAATTTATAAAATATTGCCCCGCTCCCGCTCTTTCAAGTAGTGAACCAAACAGTACGAATAGGTAGATAAAACTAACGCTAACGCCGATAGGAACGCCGAAAATCCCCTCGGTAGTAAGAAACATATGTCCTGCTAATTTTTGTAAGCTGGCGCCTTGATGCGCGATGACGTCGGGCATATACTGCCCGAAATAATCATACGCCAAAAATACTATGCAAATAACGCCCAGCGCCGGTCCTATCACGCGCCTGCCTGCTTCTAGTAAAATGAAAACCGCAACCGCCGCAAAAGCGATATCTCGCGGCAAGTAGTCGCCCACGCGATCCGCAAGCCCGTAAAATTCGACCGCCGGATATAGCGCCGCCGCTACGCCCGCCGCGCACAAGATCCAGTCGTACCAAGTCATATTAGTATGCGCTTTTTTATGAAATTTTACGGGATAAAGCAAAAATACGAGCGCTAGCGCGAACGCTAGGTGAATCGAGCGAGAGATATTCGTATTTAGCGGGAAATAGGCGATATAAAGTTGAAACACCGACCAAGAAAAACATAAAAAAACCGTGAGGTAATTGTAAAATTTAGCGTCGACCTCTCTCGTTTTTACCTCTACGAACTGTTCTTCATTCTCTTTTAGATTATCCATTATTTTCCTTGGTCGAAATTTAAAAGATTTGATTTTAGCCAAATAAAAATTTTAGTTAGCTTAGAGCGCGCTTAAAATTTTAGCCGCAAGCGCGCTCCGGAATTTTTACTTAATTATGCCGGCTTCTTTAAACGCAGCCTCCGCGGCGGGATGAAGCGGTGCGGATAAGCCCTCTACCAGACTCTCTTTGGTGACCGATTTTAGCGCGGGATGAAGAGTTTTATACTCCTCGAAGTTATCTAAAATGGATTTTACGACCGCTTTTACCGAAGCGTCGCTCGCGCTTTGCTCGGTTACCAAAACCGCCTTAACGCCGATAGTATTTACGTCGCGATCTACACCCTCGTAGCTACCTTTTGGTATCACTCCTTTGGCGAAATAAGGATACTCGTTTAGCATAGCGTCGATCTGCTCGCCGCTAATGTCTAAGATATCGATAGGAAGCGAATTTGCCGCGTCGGTAATATTTGCCGTAGGGTGTCCGACCATGAAGCTATATCCGTCTATTTTCTTATCTTTTAGCGCATGCGGGCACTCTTGCACGGTCAAAACGCCGCGATAGCCGAGTTTTGAAACGTCGAAATTTTTAGCTTTAAATACCGCTAGCGTCGTTACTTCGTTGCCGCTACCGGGATTTCCGACGTTGTATTTTTTTCCCGCCAAGTCCTCTACGGCTTTAATGCCGCTATTTTTAGAGACTACGAATGCCAAAAGCTCCGGATAAATCGCCACTACCGAGCGGAGATTCGCGTCTGCGGCGTTTTCAAATTTACCTTTGCCGTTAAATTTATCGTATACGACGTCGCTTTGCACGAAACCGAACGTTAGCTCTTTTTTAAGCACGTTATTTACGTTATAAACCGAGCCGCCGGTCGATTGCACCGAGCATTTCATCTGCGGGCCTTTATTTACCAGACGGCATATTGCCCCGCCGATAGGATAATAAGTGCCCGTCATCCCGCCCGTACCGATAGATACGAACTCTTTTGCGCTAAGAGTAGAGGCCAAAAGCAAGCTTGACAGCAAAATGGAACTTTTTTTCATTTCGTCTCCCTTTTAAAGATATACCGCAATTGTGGCAGCCGAAGGATTACATAGAGTTTAAAAGCGCCTTTTAGCGCCCGAAATTTGCCATAATTTGTGTAAAATCGAAACCGTTTACGACGTCATTCAGCTTAATTTAGCATTTAAGAAAGGTTTTATTTTTATAAATAGGCCGACTAAAATTTGAACCGAAAAAGTTAGGATAAAGCGTTGCGAGGTTAAATTTTAACGAAGTTAGATTATGCGTTTTTAAAATATACGTCTTGACGAGTAAAATTTGAAGTCGAATTTGTAAATTTAACTTCAAATTTGAACGTAAAACGATAAGGCGGAGTATTTTGAGACGGATTTATGGATTTAAGGACTTTGCCTTCATTGCGGTCGCAACTGCAAGCGGATGCGACGTAAAATTTATCGAAGACCGAAGATAAGATATTAGCCCGCCTTGCCAAATTTTTACTAGATCTGCAAAAAGCGCTCGCGAGACAAGCCGTAAAAATAAGGCGAAGTATTTTTGCGCTAGACGAGGCACTTTTAAATTTGGCGACGGGAGTTACCATGTAGGTAATGACCGAGCCAAATTTAAAAGTAACGAAGTATAGGGCAAAAAGACGAGCCTTAATCAATAAATCTTTTTGTTAAATTTGCGTACGCATCTATCCTTCGGTCTCTCAAAAACGGCCAAATCCTGCGCACTTCTTCGCTTCTGGTCATATCGATCTCGACGATGCGGCACAGCTCGCTCTGGCTATCGGCTCGGAAAAGCTCCTCGCCCTGCGCGCCGAAAACAAAACTGTTGCCCCAAAATTTTATCCCGTCCATCACGCCGCTTTCGTCATTTTCAAAGCCCACGCGGTTTACGGCGATCACGGGCAAGCCGTTTGCGACCGCATGCCCGCGCTGCACGGCGACCCACGCCTCTAGCTGGCGCGATTTTTCCTCCTCCTCGTCGCTCTCAAACCAGCCGATCGCGGTCGGATAGATGAGTAGCTTCGCGCCGCGCAGAGCCATGAGGCGCGCAGCCTCGGGATACCACTGATCCCAGCACACCAAAAGTCCTAGCCTGCCAACGCTCGTATCGATCGGCTCAAAACCGATGTCGCCCGGAGTGAAGTAAAATTTCTCGTAAAAGCCAGGGTCGTCGGGGATGTGCATTTTGCGGTATTTGCCCGCTACGCTGCCGTCTTTTTCGAAGACGAACGCGGT
>NZ_CAJPMA010000135.1 GCF_905371695.1 uncultured Campylobacter sp.
AGACCTGCTCGCCTTTTTGCAAATTTTTATTTTCGAAAAGTGCGCGCGAAACGACCTCGGGATCGCAATAGCTAGCCTCTACGATTACGATTTTAGAATTTTCGTCTACCCTCGCGACATCTGATTGATAAATCCCCGCTACGCCTAAAATTTTATCATTACTCGTTAAAACACACTCGCCGTTAGGGCCGTTTTTAACGTCGAAGACCGCGCGCTCCTCGCCGAATTTGGCGTAATCGTAAGCGCGAAACAGTACGCCCGTGCAGTGCGTCGCATAGTCCAATAAACGATCGACGGGGCAAGTTTTGACGCATCCTATCGTAGCGAGCCTAATTTTTTGCATTAAATTTTCGCTTAAATCCTCTTTTATCTCGAAGGCTTTATATAAAAACGAGCCTTTTACGCCGTCCTCTGCGCGCGCGGAGACGATCCTACCGATGCCTAGAAGCTTTTCGCCGTCTTCAAAAGGCGCGTTTTCGCGTAAATTTAGATCGAGCGCGGCGCAAATTTCGCGCGCTATGCCGTGCATGCTTTGGCAGTCTCCGCGATTTGCCGTAACGTCTACTTCGATGATTACGTCTTTAAACGCCTCGAATTCGTTTAGACTAGCGCCCAGTTTTAGCCGCCCGATGCTATCGTCCAGGGGCAAAATTCCTTCGTTTACCTTCGCCATGCCGAGCTCTAAGGAGCTACAAATCATACCGGAACTCTCCGCTCCGCGAAGCTTCGCTTTTTTTATTTCCAAACCGCCCGGCATCGTCGTGCCTACGAGCGCTACGGGGACGAACTGTCCCGCTTGGACGTTTTTCGCGCCGCAGACTATTTGCAGCGTCTCGCTCCCGACGTCTACTTGACAAATGCTTAACTTATCGGCGTCCGGGTGCTTTTCGCGACTTTTTACGTAGCCTACGACGATGGAGCTAGGAATTTTAATCTCGGTATAGCTATCTACTTCAAGACCGATGGAATTTAGCGTCTTTGCGAGGGTTTCGCCGCTAACGGCGCTTAAATCTACGAATTCGTTTAACCAATTTTTTGAAATTATCATTTAAACTGCTCCAATAATCTTAAATCTCCCTCGAAAAGCGAGCGCAAATCCGGCACGCGGTGCAACAGCATCGCAAAGCGCTCTACTCCTAGACCGAACGCGTATCCGCTCACGTTTTTGTAGCCGACGGCCTTAAAGACGTTCGGATCGACCACGCCGCATCCTAGCACTTCCAGCCAGGTCGTTTGCTTGCATACGCGACACCCCTCGCCGCGGCAGAAGATACAGCTGATATCAACCTCCGCGCTAGGCTCCGTAAACGGGAAAAAGCTAGGGCGAAAGCGGACTTTAACGTCGCCGAACATGTATTTTAAGAAATTTTCAAGCATTGATTTTAAATTCGCAAAGCTCACCGCGCCGCCCTCTTCGACGACGAGGCCTTCTACCTGATGAAACATCGGCGTGTGCGTTAGATCCATATCGCGGCGAAATACGGTTCCCGGCGCTATCATGCGAATCGGCGGCTTTTTGCTCATCATCGTGCGCACCTGCACGGGGCTAGTATGCGTGCGAAGCAGCCTGCCGTCGGTAAAATAAAACGTATCTTGCATGTCGCGCGCGGGGTGATATTTAGGCAAATTCAGCGCCTCGAAGTTATAAAAATCCTCCTCGATGAGCGGCCCCGTTTCGAGCGAGAAATTTTGCGAGAGAAAATACTCGATAATCTTATCCATCGTAGCCGTGACCGGATGTAACGCGCCGTTTGCCGTAGGTTCGTTAAATAGCGTAATATCGACGGCTTCGCGCCTCATTTTGTCTTTTATCTCTTGCGCTTCAAGGCTTGACTTTTTAGCCTCTATCAGCGCGCTAAGCTCGTCTCTTTGACGATTTAGCGTCGCGGCGAATTCTTTTTTTCCCTCTTCCGCCATCGTTTTTAGCTTGGCGAAGCCTTCCGCTAAAACGCCCTTTTTACCGAAAATTTCGACGCGAATTTTCTCTAAATCCGCAAGTGTCGAACATTCGCCGTTAATCTTGTCGATAAATTCTTGCAATGTATAGCCTTTAAAAAATTTCGGTAGATTTTAATAAAATTTAGCATAAAGGACGCTAAATTTTAAGTTGCGGGCGTTATAATTGCCTAAATTTAAAGGAGACAAAATGACAATTTTCGAAAAAATCGTAGCGGGCGAGATACCTTGCAATAAGGTGCTAGAAAACGAGAATTTCCTAGCTTTTCACGACATAAATCCAAAAGCTCCGATCCACATCTTAATAATCCCGAAAAAACACTTTGAAAATATTCAAGAATTTGACCCGGCGCTAATGAGCGGAATGCTAAGCTTTATCCAGCAGTTAGCACGCCTAATGGGAGTGGATAAGAGCGGATACCGCCTTATTACCAACTGCGGCGAGAACGGCGGTCAAGAGGTCATGCACCTGCATTTTCATCTACTAGCGGGAGCGAAGCTAGCATGGAGCGACGGCGCGCCTAATCCGCAAAGCACGTTTTAAGGTAGCGTAAATTTTAAAATTTCAAGGCGCTAAATCGCTTTGAAATTTTATATTCCGCAGATTATCTCGTCGCTATGTCCCGTATCTAGGCTTTCGAATTGAAGCGTAACGTGATCTACGCCTACGCGGGAAAGCTCGCTTTCTATACGTTTTATCATTTGCGAGATTTCGCAAACCTTTAAATTTTTATCGACCGTTACGTGAGCCATAAGCGCGTTAGCGTGGCCGTTTATCGCCCAAATATGCAGATCGTGCACTGAAATAACGCCGCTAGCGCTTTTTATAATCCGTAAAATTTCCGCCGCGTCTAAATCCGCCGGTACCGCTTGAATTAGGATGTTAAAACTGTCTTTTAACAAGTAAAATCCGCTTTTTGCGATTAAAACCGAAACGAAAATGCTTGCGATACCGTCGGCTTGCGTAAAGTTAAATTTCATAACGGCCACGGCGGCGATTATAGCGCCTACCGAACCCAAAGCGTCCCCTAATACGTGC
>NZ_CAJPMA010000136.1 GCF_905371695.1 uncultured Campylobacter sp.
CTTCAAGCCGCAGACCTAGTGCCTCGCGTAGCCACGGGTACGGCGACGGGACTAACGGGGCTTTTCGGGTATTTGCTAGGCACCGTAAGCGCGGGCTGGGTAATGGGCAAACTAGTCGATATATTCGGCTGGGACGGCGGATTTTACGCGCTTATCGTCTCGTGCTTTTTGGCGTTCGGATTCATAGCCTTTACGCTATTTCACAAAACTTCGCGCCAGCTAAACGCGGCGTAATCTCGGGCGGATTTGCCGCCCTGCTTTTATGACGAAATCGGTTTTAGTAAAATTTCAAAATTTCGACGTTACCCTAAATTTTAAAAAACGCGTTAAAAATTTACGCCTTCGCGTCGATAAAAACGCTAAAATTTCTATGTCGTTACCGTTTTACTCTACGCAAAAAGCCGCGTTTGCGTTTCTTGCTAAACACGCGGAGTGGCTAGTCGCGACGCACGCGAGAATTAGCGCGAATTTACCGCTTGAAAACGAATTTATATTTTTAGGCGAAAAATGGTCGGTGAAATTAGACCCTGATTTTAAAGGCGTAAAATTTCAAAATTTTAGCGCGCCGGACGACGGAGGCGAAATTTACGCGGGCGAAATTTTGGCCCCGAATTTTACCGCGCTCGAAAATTTTAAAAAAGCGCGCGCGAAGCAAATTTACGGCGAGATGATAGCAAAATTCGAGCCTCTTATCGCTCGTCCCGCAACCCGCCTATGCGTGCGGAAAATGGCCACCCGTTGGGGCAGCTGCAACTCGCGCAAAGGCTATATAAACCTAAGCCTAAATCTAATCGAAAAACCGCTTGCACAGGTCGAATACGTCGTGCTTCACGAACTAGCTCACCTACTCTATCCGCATCACGGGGCGAAATTTTACGAATTTATCGCAGGCATAATGCCCGACTTTCGCTCTCGCGAGCGCGCGTTGAACGGTAAAAATTCATGATTTAAGCGGCAAACGCACCGCTATATGCTAAAATAGCATATCACTTCGAAAAGGATTAAAATGAAAAAAATTTTAGCGTTTTTATCGCTTGGATTATACCTAGTCGCCGGCGATTTAGAAAGCGGCGTAGAAGCATACAAAAGTCAAAATTTTAGCCTTGCTAAAAGCAAATTCGAGTTAGCCTGCCAAAGCGGCGAAAAAATGGGCTGCGAGAATTTAGCCGTAATGTACGTGCTAGGCAAAGGCATGTCAAAAGACTCGGCTAGCGCGATAAAATTTTACGAAAAAGGCTGCGAACTAGGAAGCGGCGGTAGCTGCGGGGCCGCGGGCGGAATGTATAAAGTGGGCGACGGCGCGCAAAGAGACGACGCAAAGGCGCTTGCGCTGCTGCTTAAAGGTTGCGATTTAGGCAACTCTAACGCTTGCAACGAAGCAGGCGGAATGTACCTGGAAAAGCAAAATAGAAACGATCAAAAAATAGCGCTTGAACTATTTAAAAAGGCATGCAGAGGCGGCGACGAAATAAATCTACTAGGCTGCCAATGGGAAAAAGATCTAACGAGAACGCCTTATTTTAGAAATTAATCGATTTGCCGACTTCGCGAGGTCGGCAAATTCTAAATAAATCCGCCTTAAATTTTAAAGCAAATTTCGCAAAGAGAGAGATACTCATATTCCCCGTTCGACGGAAATTTTACCGCTTTACGCCGTAAGCGCTAGCGCGGCCTTATCCTTTTTATTTTTCATCCACTGCGTAGCGAATACGAACGCGTATATCGCCGCACCTATCGCGTATCCCGCGTATTCGTTAGGCACTATGCCGTATCTAGCGCAGATATTAGGCACCATCGCTAACGGCACGACTAAAATCAGTAGCGCTCGCTCCCAAATTCGTACTTTCGTAACGAAATAGCCTTGCAGTACCGACGAGAATGCAAACATTCCCACGATTGCCATACCAAAAACCAGCGCGATCTCAAAGGGATTACTCATCCACACGATGCCGTCGGCGCTTTGCGGATTATTCGGATCGACACTATCTATTAGCATAAGTTTATTGTTAAAGAAAAACGCGAACGGGAGTATCGCCGTACGTAGATCGTAGAAGAATCCTTGAAGTCCGACTATTACGGGATTTGCCTTTGCAATTCCCGCCGCAGCATAAGCCGCTATGCCGACGGGCGGCGTATCGTCGGCTAAAATTCCGAAGTAAAATACGAACAAATGCACGGCGATTGCGGGGATTAAAAAGCCGTTTTTATAGGCAAGCAGTAAAATTACGGGCGCGACTAAGCTTGAAACCACGATATAGTTCGCCGTAGTCGGTAGTCCCATGCCAAGGATTAGCGACATTACCGCGGTTAGCAGTAAAATTAGAACGATATTATTGCCCGCAAGCTGCTCGACGATGTCAGAAAGTACCTGCCCGAGCCCCGTTAGCGAGATAGAACCCACGATGATGCCGGCAAGCGCAGTGGCTACGGCGATCGTCGTCATACTCTTTGCCGCCGTCACCATCGCCCAAAAGATATCTTCAAACCCGATCATTACGTCCTCGCGACCGACTTTTTGTCCCATAGCCAGCTTTTTAACCGGCTCTTGAAAAATCATAACTAAAAATAAAAATCCGATCGCGTTAAATGCTGCGGCGATCGCCGATTCCTTGGCGATTAATAGCGTATAAAGCAGTACCAAAATAGGCGTAATATAATGAATGCCGCTAAGAAAAATTTTAAATTTGGAGTGATATTCGCTTTGCTCTATACCTTTAAGCCCCAATTTACAGCTCTCTAAATGGACGATAAAAAATAGCGAAATATAGCAAGCAAACGCCGGAATTACGGCCGCCATCATTACGTTAGTGTAGCTCATACCTAAAAATTCCGCGATGATAAACGCCGCAGCGCCCATAATAGGCGGCATCAGCTGTCCGTTCACGCCCGCAGCCACCTCGATAGCGCCTGCTTTCGTACGTGTAAGTCCAGCCTTCGTCATTAAAGGTATAGAGCAAAGCGAATATCACTCCAAATTTAAAATTTTTCTTAGCG
>NZ_CAJPMA010000137.1 GCF_905371695.1 uncultured Campylobacter sp.
ATTTTAGTACGCCTAAATTTACGCTCGGGTGTAAGCGCAAGCCGCCTTTGTACGGGCCGATCGCGGAGTTAAACTGAATGCGATATCCGTTATGTACGTGCGGTCTGCCGTCGTCGCCTACGTAAGTCACGCGAAAAACTACCGTGCGCTCCGGCACCGTGATGCGCTCTAAAATCGCGTGTTTTTTGTATTTCTCCTCACGCGATATCAGCGGGTCTAGGCTGTAAAGCACCTCGGTAGCGGCTTGCGCTTACACCCGAGCGTAAATTTAGGCGTACTAAAATTTCTAGGGTTTGAGCAAATTTTTAAAAATTCGCTAACCGGCGTTAATATCGGCGGCGCGAAAGGCGGCAGCAACTTCGATCCCAAAGGTAAAAGCGATAACGAGATTATGAGATTTTGCCACGCGTTTATGGACGAATTTTACCGCCACATCGGCAACACTACCGACGTACCCGCGGGCGACATCGGCGTGGGCGCGCGCGAGATCGGCTATATGTTCGGGCAGTATAAAAAACTCACGGGTAGATTCGACGGGATATTAACCGGCAAGGGACTAAACTGGGGCGGAAGCCTCGCTCGCACGGAGGCTACGGGCTACGGACTCGTGTATTTTACGCAAAATATGCTGCAAAAAGCCGGTCTTGACTTAGAAGGTAAAAAATGCTCCGTCAGCGGCTCAGGCAACGTCGCTATCTACACGATAGAAAAGCTCTATCAGTTAGGCGCGCTGCCTATTACGGCGTCGGACTCGAACGGCTACGTTTACGATGCGGAAGGCATCGACGTCGCGCTGCTTAAAGAGCTAAAAGAGGTTAGGAGGGCTCGTCTTAGCGAATACGTAAAATTCCGCCCGAACGCGAAATACGTGAGCGTAAATGAATACGCCGCGGGTCGCAACGGCATCTGGGACGTGCCGTGCGACGGGGCTTTCCCGTGCGCGACGCAAAACGAACTGCATCTAGCCGATATAAAGACGCTCTACGCTAACGGTTGCCGCTTCGTCGCAGAGGGCGCGAATATGCCAAGCACGCTGGACGCCGTAAATTTCATGCTCGCGCAAAAGGATTTTTACTTCGCTCCGGCAAAGGCGGCGAACGCGGGCGGCGTAGGCACTAGCGGACTTGAAATGATGCAAAACGCGGGTATGACGAAGTGGAGCTTTGAAGAGGTCGATCGCAGGCTACACGGCATTATGAATCACATTTTCGAGCTTAGCTACGAGACGAGCAAGGAGTTCGGCGACGAGGGAAACCTGGTGCTAGGCTCAAATATCGCGGGCTTTCGCAAGGTAGCCGATGCGATGATAGATCAAGGATACGTGTAAAATTCGCGAGTTTTGCGCGCCCTTTCGCGACCGTATACTAGTTTTGCGAGTCTGATACGACGAGGCGCGCGCTTTTTAGTAAAGGGCGCAAAAGCGGGTCGGGATTTTAAGAGTAAAATTTTAGTCCGTTTTTGCGCCGAATTCTATCCTAAGTCCAAAATTTTCTTATAATTACTCCAAATCGCGTTATCTTCGCCGAAATATTCCATTACCGCGCGCACGCCGCGGTCAAATGCGTTGGGCTCGCGGTGTAGTTCGAGCCGCTTGCAAAATTTTAGGTCGTAAGAGTTGTAAATCGCCGAATAAGGCACCGGAAAATCCGATCCGTAAAGCAGTTTGCCGTGAATGCGCGTTTGCGCGCTTAAATGCCGCAGCGCTCGCGCCCTAGCGGGCGTTAATATCGCCGAAACGTCGGCGTATAAATTAGGCGTCGTTTCTAGCATTTCAAGTAGTTTGAAGTATTCGGCGCCGAAATTTTCGGGCTTTTTAGATAGCGCTTTAAACGGATGCGCGCCTTCGTAGCGGATAGCCATGTGCGCGCAGATCGTATTTACGCCTATTTGCGCGGGTTGGCTTAACATTTCAAGCCCTTCGTATTCGCGCGCGGAAGCGACGGTATTTTCGTTGCCTACGTGAATTATAAGCGGTAAATTTAGCGCCTTTAATTTTTCAAAATACGCCCGAAATTTCGCCTCTCTCGTATCCACGCCCCAGTAATTTTGCAAAAATTTCGCCCCCTTAAAGCCCGCCTCGTAGTAGCGATCTATGAGATCTAGCGCGTCGGGACGTAGGGGATTAACCGAGAAAAACGGCGCGACGACGTCCGGATACGCCCTTGCGACGGCTAGCACGTCCTCGTTAGTCGCGCACACGGTGGCGTCTCTGTGTAGTTCGCGTCCGCGCTCGTCCACCTTCGCATCGACTCCGAAAAGCGCGATTTTATCTACGAATTTAGACTCCCGCGCGTTTGTGATAAGCCCCTTTACGTAGGCTTCGTAAGGGTTTTTAAGCAGCTCGCGCGCGTTTAGCCCGAATTTCCGCGCGAAAAAACCGACCGCGAATTTATCGAACGGGCGGTTAAATTTCACGCTTGAAGCTAGCAGGTGGACGTGGGTATCTACGGTCGTCATATTCTTCCTTTGGGCTCAGTTTTTATCTAAATTTTCGCGCCAGCCAGCTCTGCCGCTTTTGCTTTCGCCGCCTTAAAATCTACCTTTCCGCTTGCTAGCGTCGGTATTTCCTCTACGCAAAAGATAAACGACGGCAGCATTATCGGCGCTAAATTCGCCGCTTTTATCGCTTCTAAAATTTCTTCCTCGCTCATTTGGCTTTTTACCAAAAGCGCGACGGCCTCGCCCTTTTTGTCGTCGGGTACGTTCGCCGCGACTAGGCTCGCCTCGCCTAAAACCTTGCTTATTTGCTCCTCGACGCTAGTTAGGCTTATCATCTCGCCGCCTATTTTGGCAAAGCGCGAATAGCGGTCTACTATCGTTACGAAACCTTGCTCGTCGATATGCCCTTTATCGCCCGTTTTGTAGTAGCGCACGCCCGCTATCTCGCATATCGCCTCGGCGGTTTTGGCTTCGTCGTTTAAATAGCCCTTCATCACCTGCCCGCCGCCGATTATAATTAGCC
>NZ_CAJPMA010000138.1 GCF_905371695.1 uncultured Campylobacter sp.
TTTCTGGCTACTTCGATTATTTCGCCGTTATCTTTTTGAACTATTACGCTTGAAATTTCGCCGCCATCTTTTAAAATTTGCGCGATTTTGCCCTGTTCGCCGTTATAATACTCGCCCCATTTGTTCGTCGTAAAAATTATTTTAGCACCGATTTTCATATCTAAAATTTCAGGCGCATTTAACGAATTTATCCAATTTATCAGCGAACGCTCCGATAAATTTTCATCGTAAATTTTAACCTCCGCTCGCGAGGTTTCAAGCGGAGTTTGCAGCGCGGCAAGGCGTCTGGCGTTTAACGCGTCCGCTTCGTAATTTCGCCCGAAAAGCACGCTCGTATCGTCTCCCAGCTCCGCGCTAGGCACGCGCAAATTTTGAACGTAATCTGCCACTTCTTGCGTTAGCTCGCCTACTCTAAGGCGAGATAAAATTTCGTAAAATTTTCTATCTTGCGTGCGTTTTGATATTAAAAGCTCGATATTTTTAAATTTAAATTCGCTCCACGCGTGCGAGCTAAACGCATAGGTAAAGCTAAATAGCGCTTGCCGGTCGGGCGCGCTTTTTTGCACGGGCGGCAGCTGATAAAAGTCGCCGACCACTAGCACGCGGCCTTTAAATTTAGATCCTAAAAGCCTAAATCTAATCATCTCTATTAAATCCGCGCTAATCATTGAAATTTCGTCTATTACGAGCAAATCGCAGCTATCAAGCATCGTTTTTAACTGACTGATTTTTCCGCGTTGCCTTCTATCAAAAGCCCGCAGCTCCTCGTAATTTTTACAAATACCGAATTTAAAAAAGCTATGCACGCTCACGCCCCCTACTCCGACGGCGCTAATACCCGTGCTGCCTAGCACGACGACGTTTTTAAGCTCGCTTCTGTAATGTCTGATAATCGCTTGCGTAAGGTAGCTTTTGCCTACGCCGCCGCCGCCGGTTAAAAAGACGTTATCGCGCTTTAAAATTTCTAAAATTTGCCCTAGCATCTTTTACTCGAAAAACTCCGGCCTATACTCGAAATGCATCGTATCGAAATGCCGCCATCGCCCGCCCCAGATAAATTTATTTCGCTCGAAAATTTCTACGATTTCGCGCGGGATTAGATTTTCGTATCTCTTGTTCCACCGCCAGTAACGGCTCTTTTCTACGTTAATATCCACCGCGACGGCGTAGCTATGCGCGCTTAGGCGGTTCGTACCAGCGATTACGCGCCACTTAAACGTGCCGCCGGGATTTTTTAAAAATTCCAGCATTTTAGGGTCTCGCCTTACCAGCTCGTCTAATTCGCGGCTTACGTTTTTTAGCGCCTGCGCCGCGCCGTTTTTAGAGTTAAATTTTAGCTTTAAATTTAGCGTCTGCGGCAGCCATGAAACGATTTCCAAATTTTTCTTTACTTCGCTCTCGCTACCGCCATAAATTTTACTTAAAAACTCGTAGCTGCGGCATCTGCCGACGTCCGTTTTAGGCTCTAAAATTTCCGAAAACGCGGCGTAATCAAAGGCAATCATATCTTTGGGGCTCGCCTCGTTTAGCGAGCATTCGTCGTTATTGGGCGCGCCGCTATCAAATTTCACGCGCGAGCCGTCGGGAAACACCGCTAAATTATCCCGCACTTTCACGCCGTAAGCTCTTTCAAACCGCGCTACCTTTCGGGCAAAATCGTCGCCCTCGCGCGAATTTTCGCTCAGGTCGCTTCTTACGTCTCTTTTGGTAGAATTTTGCTCGGCAATTACTGGCGCTTGGGCGCTTGGCGTCGTGCGAGATACGTCTAGCACCTGTTCGCCCGCGTTTTTATCGTCGTTCGCGCTAAAATCTAACGCCGCGTCGCTCGCCGCGCTACCGGCTTCGTCGCCCGTTACGGGAATTTTAGCCTCCGCAAATCTCGCGCGACCTTTAAGCGAACCCGCGAACGGCTCGCTCATACCGCGTAAATCTAAAATTTTGCGCTCGAAAGGAACGAGATTTCGCAAAAATACCTGCAAAAACGCGCCTAGCGCCTTTAAATTTTCATCCTGCGCAGCATGAGGATTTTGCTCTTGCAAAGGCGGCGCTTTTAAAACGTTTATGGAATCGATTTTTGAGATTAGCAAGGATTTTTCGTCCACGTCCGCCCTACCCGCGCCGATTTTTAGCGTAGTAATCGCCGTTCCGCCGATGATCGCGCGACCGCCGCCGTTAGTTTTAATGCCCCACGCGTCGTGCATTACGAGCAGATCCTCTCCGCGCGCGCCGACGTAGAGCATGATGTGTCCGGGCAAATAAACTAGCGTCATATACGGCACGCCGCGCTCTTTTATGATTTTTAGTTTTTCGCGCTCGCTTAGCCCTTTAAGCGAAATTTTCTCGCCCATATTAGCTTGCGCTTTGGAGTTGCGCGGTAGCCACAGACCAAACCCCGCTAAAAAATCCTTCGTAAACAGCGAGCAGTCGCGCATATCCCCCTCTCCGCCCCAGCCGTAGGGCTGATTTAGTAGAGTATTTGCGACCTCGCGGAAATTTTCGTCGTTAAATTTTAGCGGAAAACGCGCGGCTACGGACTTTGAAATTTTATAGCTTTTTAGCCCCGAGCGGGTGTAAATTTGCCCGTAAAATTCCTTTTCGTTTTCGCCCAAATATCCCAAAATCGCTCCGACGCGAGCGTAAAAAATAAAATTCCCCCTGCCGTCGTAAACGGGCGTTTTGTCGCTTTTTACGGTTAGAAATTTTTGCTCTTTAAACGCCTGCGCCTCGCGCTCGCTTAAAATTCGTAAATCCTCCGCCTTTACCCAGCCCCAGGTCGTATCGTCGCTTACGAACGCCCAGGCGCGGTCTAGCGAAAAGTGCGAAACGAAAAGCGGCTGAGCGATGCTAAGCGTAGAAAGCTGCAAATAATCAAACG
>NZ_CAJPMA010000139.1 GCF_905371695.1 uncultured Campylobacter sp.
CGTCCTCGCCCGTTTTTAGCTCTTCTAGCGTAGCTGGATCTACGATTTTAACGATGGTTCCGGGAAGCGGCAGACCGACCGAGCCCGGCTTATTAAACGTTAGCTCTTTTAGGCTTTCGCGCTCTAAGACGTTTGGCATATTTACGCAAGCTACCGGCGTAGTCTCCGTAGCGCCGTAGCCCTCGTAAATTTCAAGCCCGAATTTCATCTTAAACGCCTCTTTTACGTCGCTTTTTAGCTTTTCCGCGCCCGCGATTACCATTCGCATGCTTTGCAGCATTAGCGGGTGAAATTTCGGATTTTTAACGTAGAGCCTAAAAAACGTGGACGTTCCGAACATTATCGTGGCGTTTTGCCTCGCAGCTAGCTTGCCGATAGCCGCGCCGTCGGTAGGATCGGGCGCTATGGCTTGGCGAATGCCTTCTGCTAGCGGCATTAGCGTAGCTACCGTAAGTCCGAACGAATGAAATATCGGCAAGGAATTTAAGATCACGTCGTCTTTTCTAAAATTTAAAAGCTCGCTGATTTGCTTGATGTTAGTCAGCAAATTTTTGTGCGTTAGCTCTATGCCCTTAGGCTCTCCCTCGCTACCGCTGCTAAATAAAATCGCCGCCGTATCGTCTAAGCTTACGCGTTTAAAGTAAAATTTTCGTACGAGCGGAGCGGGTAAAATCGCCGCGCAAAGAAGCGCTAAAATTTTAGAGCGCGCGCTTACTTTTTCTTTTAAATCGTCCGTAAAAACCGCCCTGTTTTCTAGTAAATTTTCAAACGAAAAACCCTTTGCGCAAAGCTTGTCTAAAAATTTTCGCGCCGTTACGACCGCGCCTATTTGCGCTTTATTTAGCGCCGCGCCCATCGAAGCTTCGTTTAGCGTGTAGTTTAGGTTTACCGGGGTTTTGCCGATCGCAAAAAGCGCCATATTAACGATCGCCGCGCCGGCCGAGCTCGGTAAAAGCACGCCCACGTTTTTCTCGTTTTTAAGCGTTTTTTCTAAAATTTTAGACAGCGTCAAAACCGCCGCTATAAATTTTAGGTTGCTAAATTTCGCTCCCGTCGCGTCCGTGCAGCAAATTTTGCCCAAATTCGCCTTCGCGTTGTCTAGCCAGCGATTTTGCAGCGGCTCAAGCGCTCCGATAAAATTTTCCCACGAGCTATACGAGAGCTCGACTACTTTTTGGCGAAGCGAGGAGGCGTCTATAAAATCAAATATCGGCTCGCCGAAAGCTACTATGATCTCGCGTTTGCCCTGAGCGCGCGTTAGCTCTTTGTAATACTCGCTAGCCCGCGAAAAGCTAGAACCCCAAAGTCCGCGAATATAAAACGGCACCACGGCTACGTTTTGCAAGTCCTTAATGGCTAGCTCGAAACCTCGCGCGAATTCGGCGATTTGCCCGTTGTAGCTTATATTTCCTTCGGGAAAAAGCGCTACGACTTCGCCCGCGTTTAGGTGTTTTTTGATCGCTTCTATCGAGTCTTTGCCCGCGCCCGCGCCGATAGGGATTACGCGGAAAAATTTTAGCGCCCAAGTTAGATACCATTTATCGTAAATTCCGCGGTACATTACGAATTTTATCGCGCGCGGACTGGCTACTTGCAGCACGAGCCAGTCGATCCAGCTTATATGGTTGCCAAGAAGCAGCGCGCCGCCGCTTTGAGGTAAATTTTTAAGCCCCGTAACGTAAAATTTATAGTTGCTTTTTAAGATCGGCATTAAAATTAGCCGCGTAAAAAGGTGCGGCAACTGTAATATCGCATAAAAACTGCCCGCAAAGCAAACGATAGAGGCTAGCAAAAATAGCCCAGCGGTGGATACGCCTAAATTTACGAGAGCGATCGAAGCGAATAAAAACGCGATCATGGCTAAATTTTGCGCGAAGTTATTGCCCGCTAAAATTTTGCCCGCGCTCGAAAAAGGTGCGAAATACTGAATCGTAGCGTTTAGCGGCACGATGAATAATCCGCCGAAAAATCCGAACGCGAACGAACAAACCGCAGCCGTCCATACGCCGCTAGCCGCGCCGAAAAATAAAATAGAAAGCGAAATCCCGAGCGCCCCGATAGGCACGATGCCGTGCTCTATATGAAGCTTGCTCATAGCGCCCGCTACTACCGAGCCGGCGACTAGGCCTAGTCCGCTTACGGCTAGTATGGCTTGAACGACGATCGCGTTATCGCTGTTAAAAACTGCTTTGTAATGAGCGGGGAAAACCGCTACGATAACCTGCGAAACGCCCCAAAATATACTAAGCCCCGCGATGCTAAGCCAGATGTTTTTATTTTCTCTTAGCTCTTTAAAATTTTCGCGCAGATAGCTAAGCGTAAGGTAACGCTTCATGCAAAATTTCGCCTCTTTCGCCTGCTCGTCGGGTTCAAAATAAGGCAGCTTAAAGGTAAAATAAGCCTCCGCCGCGCTAAAAGCCGTGAGCGCGAATCCTATAAAGCTAACGTTGCGCAAAATTTCTCCCGCGTCCGTCCCGCCGCCGTAAAATCCCTCGAATAAAAACGAAAACGCAAACGAGCTAAATAGTATCGCTACGATCGTAAGCGCTTGAATAACGCCGTTTGCCGCGCCTAAATTTTCCGCTCCTACGATTTGTTTAAGTATCGCGTATTTTGCGGGCGAATAAATCGCGCTTTGCGCCGCAAGCAATATCGTAAGCGCGAACGCCGCCCAAAATAGTCCCAGCGCGTAGCACGCCCAAATCAGCGCGCAAATGCCGATCGCGGCGATCGCCGATACGCGGATGACGCGCGTCTTTGAAAATTTATCGCTAATAAAGCCCGACGGCGAAAAAAGCAGCACGAACGGCAGCAAGATCATCGCGTTTATAAGCGCG
>NZ_CAJPMA010000140.1 GCF_905371695.1 uncultured Campylobacter sp.
CTTAAAGCCCGTTTAGTTAAAATTGTGTCCTATTCTTTCAGCGTAAGAAAGATGTTTCGATAAAAAGGACGTAAAATGAGCGATATCATCGCATACAAACTGGACGGAAACATAGTCGATACTCAGAGTATCAACGGGCGAGAAAACGCCGCAGAACCGATTTATTTTGACAACTCCCCCGACGCGCTAAACGTCATCAGACACTCCTGTGCGCACCTCATGGCGCAGGCGATCAAAGAGCTTTATCCGCAGGCTAAATTTTTCGTCGGACCAAACGTCGAGGACGGATTTTATTATGATTTTAAGGTCGACGAGGCCAACAGTAAGCTTAGCGACGAGGATTTAGAGGCGATAGAAGCCAAGATGAAAGAGCTAGCCGAAGCTAAGCTTGATATCGTCAAAGCAAGCTCCACAAAAGCCTTTATGAGCGATAAATTTAAAGACGACGAGCTAAAACAAGAGGTGCTAAAACGTATCCCCGAAGGCGAAGTCAGCAGCTACAAGCAAGGAAATTTCGAGGATTTGTGCCGCGGACCGCACTTGCCAAATACCAAATTTTTAAGATTTTTTAAACTAACCCGCGTAGCCGGTGCGTATCTTGGCGGCGACGAGACGCGCGAGATGATAAACCGCATTTACGGCACCGCATTTGCCGATAAAGAGAGCCTAAAAGAGCACATCCGAATCATCGAAGAGGCCAAAAAACGCGACCACAGAAAGCTTGGCGTCGAGATGAAGCTGTTTACCTTCGACGAAGAGGTCGGTGGCGGCCTACCGATCTGGCTGCCAAACGGCGGACGCTTGCGCTCGAAGTTAGAGCAAATTTTATACAAAGCCCACCGCGACCGCGGCTACGAGCCGGTTAGAGGTCCTGAGCTGCTAAAAGCCGACGTGTGGAAAAAGAGCGGCCACTACGCAAACTACAAAGAAAATATGTACTTTACGACGATCGACGAGGCAGAATACGGCATAAAGCCGATGAACTGCGTCGGCCACATCAAGGTCTATCAAAGCGACATCCGCTCATACCGCGATTTGCCGCTTAAATTTTTCGAGTACGGCGTCGTGCATCGCCACGAAAAAAGCGGCGTTTTGCACGGACTTTTTAGAGTGCGCGAATTTGCCCAGGACGACTCGCACATCTTTTGTATGCCGAGTCAGATAAAAGAAAATATCCTAGAAATTTTAAAATTTGCCGGCAAAATAATGGAAAATTTCGGCTTCCACTACGAGATGGAGATTTCTACTAAGCCTGCAAAAGCTATCGGCGGAGACGAAATTTGGGAAACGGCTACGACAGCCCTAAAAGAAGCGCTTGACGAAAACGGCTTTAAATACGGTATCGACGAGGGCGGCGGCGCATTCTACGGTCCAAAAATCGACATCAAAATCACCGATGCCTTGAAACGCAAATGGCAGTGCGGTACGATACAGGTCGATTTTAACCTACCTGAGCGCTTCGATCTAGGCTACGTCGACGCAAATAACGAGCGCCAACAGCCCGTCATGCTTCACCGCGCGCTGCTGGGAAGCTTCGAGCGATTTATCGGCATTTTGATCGAGCACACGGGCGGCGAGCTACCGTTTTTCGTGGCGCCTACGCAAGTAGTCATCGTGCCGATCAGCGACGCGCACCTAGACTACGCCAAAACCGTCGCCAAAGAGCTTCGCAAAATCGGCGTAGATAGCGAAATCGCGAGCAAAAACGAGAGCCTAAACAAACGCATTCGCACCGCTGAAAAGCAACGAGTGCCGATGATCGCGGTACTAGGCGACAACGAAGTGGCAAATAGCGCCATCGCTCTGCGCGACCGCACGACCAGGGAGCAAAAAGATATGAAGCTGGATGAATTCGTCGAGTTACTCAAATCAAAACTCGCCGAGGTAAGTTTTTGAAATCCCAGCGAAAATCCGCTAAATTTGAGCTAGGTGCGGCTTTATGCTAAGCCTGGCTTTTACCAAAATCTGCAAAAATTGTCACGGCGCAATAAATTTCTACGAAAAATACAATAAAAACACAATATTTTTGGATATAATCAACAAATTTCAACTTAAAGGAAAAAACTAATTGGCTAAAGAAAACGAAGTGTTGCTCAACGAAGATATCAGAGCGAGCGAAGTGAGATGCGTGGGGGACGACGGCACCGCATACGGCGTCATCCCAAGAGTAGAGGCCTTGAAAATCGCCGAGAAAATGGGACTTGATCTAGTGCTAATAGCGCCTGACGCTAAACCTCCCGTTTGCAAGATAATGGACTACGGCAAATTCCGCTACCAGCAGGAAAAAAAGCAAAAAGAGGCCAAGAAAAAGCAAAAAACGATCGAAGTAAAAGAGATCAAACTCTCCGTCAAAATCGCTCAAAATGACATAAATTATAAAGTCAAGCATGCGCTTGAGTTTCTAGAAGAGGGCAAACACGTCAAATTTCGCGTATTTCTAAAAGGCCGCGAGATGAGCAACCCAGAAGCCGGCGTCGCGATGCTACAAAAAGTCTGGGAGATGGTAAAAGAGGTCTCCGACCGCGATAAAGAGCCGCTGCTAGAAGGCCGCTACGTCAATATGTTGGTAACCCCGAAGAGATGAGAAAAATTTGTCTCGTTTGCGCGCTGGCTCTGGGTCTAGCGGGAGCCGAGTGTAGCCCGTATTTAAGGTTAGCTACCATTGGCGCTAAATCAGCGTTAAATCAAATGGAAGATGAAAACATAAAGGTTACCGAAGTAAGTTGCAAAG
>NZ_CAJPMA010000141.1 GCF_905371695.1 uncultured Campylobacter sp.
GTTTTTAGCGTATTTTATATCTAAATTTGGCATATATTTTTTAGCTTCATCTATCCAGGTTGCGGATACGGCGGCAGCTGCTTTCCAAAAGACGTTGAGGCGCTTATCTATACCGCCAGACAAAATGGCTTTGAACCAGAGCTTTTAAACGCGGTCGAGTCTAGAAATAAGGCTCAAAAAAGAGTGCTGTTTGATAAAATTTATAACTTCTTTGGCGGCGATCTAAAGGGCAAGACGATTGCGCTTTGGGGGCTTGCGTTTAAACCAAATACCGATGATATGAGAGAGGCCAGCTCGCTAACTTTGATAAAACTTTTAAACGAAGCTGGCGCAAAAGTGGTCGCTTACGATCCAAAAGCGAGCGAAGAAGCTAAAAAATATATGCCAAATTTAGATATAAAATACGCTAAAAACAAATATGACGCTCTTGATAACGCCGATGCAATGGTGCTTGTAACTGAGTGGAGTGAGTTTAGATCGCCTGATTTTACGGAGATGAAACAGCGGCTAAAAAACGCCGTGATCTTTGACGGACGCAACCAATACGACGCAAAAAATCTGGCAAATTTGGGCTTTACGTATTTCCAAATAGGAGTGAAATCATGAGGAAAATTTTACTTTTTATCGCGGCTTGCGCGTTGCCGTTTGCACTTTTGGCGGGCGAAAACGCAGCTAAAACCGAGGAAAATATTTTCGAGCTACCTATCTCAAAGATGCCGCCTGATTATTTTAAATACGAAGTCGCGTTTTTTAAAGAAATAGAAATCGACTGCAACTTCGCCTTTTTACTCGGCGGAAAGCTTGAACAAAAAGAGGACGCACGCGGGATTTATTACGAATTTAGCGGCGGGGATGAGCTGGCGCAAACGATGATGCTCTGCAAGGACGGAAAGAAAAAGAGGCGGGTTTATTATGAGCTCACTCAAATTTTACCGGGCGTTAGCCCTATTAAAATCATAACTCCGCAAGGCGTAGGCGCGGAAATAAGAGTGTATGAACGCGTAAAAACGATAGAATCAAAAAAATTAAAAAGGCAAAATAAATGAAAATAGCCGTTATCGGACTAGGATACGTAGGGTTGCCTTTGGCGGCGGCGTTTAGCGAGAAATACGAAGTCACGGGCTTTGACGTCAATGCCGCCCGCATCGAGGAGCTTAAAAGCGGGTATGACCGCACGCTGGAGCTAAGCAGCGAACAGATGAAAAAAGCGATAGAAAACGGTATGAAATTTAGCCTAAATTTGGACGATATAAAGGATTGTAATTTCTTTATCGTTACCGTCCCGACGCCGATCGATAAAAACAAGCGTCCAGATTTGACGCCAGTGGTAAAAGCCACGCAAAGCGTCGCAAAGGTGCTAAAAAAGGGCGATATCGTCGTGTATGAAAGCACGGTGTATCCGGGCGTTACGGAGGAGATTTGCGTGCCGCTGCTTGAAGAGAGCGGGCTTAAATTTAACGAGGACTTTTTCTGTGGATATTCGCCGGAGCGCATAAATCCGGGTGACAAAGAGCACACCGTAACTAAAATCAAAAAAATCACTAGCGGCTCGACGCCCGAGGTAGCCGACAAGGTCGATGAGGTCTACCGCTCGATCATAACGGCGGGCACGCACAAAGCGCCTACTATCAAGGTCGCCGAGGCTGCCAAGGTCATCGAAAACACGCAGCGCGATATAAACATCGCCTTTATGAACGAGCTTGCGATGATATTTAACAAGATGAACATCGACACGAACGCCGTTTTGCGGGCTGCGGGTACGAAGTGGAATTTCTTAAATTTCCGTCCTGGGCTAGTGGGCGGCCACTGCATCGGCGTGGATCCATACTATCTCACGCACAAGGCGCAGGAGCTTGGCTTTCATCCCGAGATGATCCTAGCCGGTCGCCGTATAAACGACAATATGGGCAAATATGCCGCCGATCAGGTCGTAAAACTAATGATAAAAAGGGGCGTTTTGATAAATTCGGCTCGCGTTTTGGTGCTTGGGCTTACGTTTAAGGAAAACTGCCCCGATATCCGCAACTCGCGCGTGATAGACGTGATCGAGGAGCTTAGGGATTTTGGTTGCCGCGTGGACGTCTACGATCCGTGGGCGGACGAAACCGAGGTAAAGCGCGAATACGGTATCGCGCCGCTAAAAAGCTTTGACGAGGCGGACTACGACTGCGTCGTGATCGCCGTCGCTCACGATAAATTTAAAGGGTTAAAATTTAGCAAAGCTCTCGTTTACGATATCAAAAACGTATACGAAAACGCCGACGCAAGGCTGTGAATTTTAAAATTTAGGAAAACGATGGATAATCAAAATTTAAATAAGACCTACTCGAATAGGGAAATTTTTATGCTTATCGCGCTAGCATATGTTTTCGGCGTAGTTTGCAGGTTGTTTTACGTCGCTTGGGCTGGCGAGATAGAGCAGTTTTATTTTAACGGCGAGATAATGGTAAATACTAACGACGCCTTCGCAAACGCCGAGGGCGCGCGCGATATGTTGGATGGCTTTCATCAAGCGCATGATCTAAGTCCATACGGTGGCTCAATCCCTACGTTTACCTTCTTGCTGGCTAAAATTTTACCCGTAAAATTTGAAAGTATAATCTTTTATATGAGCGTTTTTTTAGCGC